>CALPPJ020000038.1 GCA_943325425.2 Bifidobacterium breve
ACTCATCACGCTGATGCCGTACATCAACGAAGCCATGGGATTCTTTGCCATGTTTTCACCGAAGGTATCGAGCGCCTTGATGTCAACCAGTAGCCAGATTCCGTCAGGCTTCAAAGAACCGCGAATTGCTGCCATGACGTCTTGCGGGTGAGTCATATCGTGAATGCAATCAAAGGCCGTTACAAGGTCTAAGGATTCGTCTCCGGGAAGAGGTGAAACTCTTGGATCAACGAAATGCACGTTTGTGGTCTCATCAAGAGATTTCTTTTCAAGTGCACGGTCGAGTGCATAACGTGAAATGTCATAACCAGTCACCGTCGCTTTCGGAAAGGCTTGGGCCATACGTATAGCAGCGCCTCCCGCTCCGCAACCGATGTCGGCAACTTTCGCACCCGCTTCTAAACGATGCACTGCACCATCAAGCGCAGGAAGAACCACTGGGAGCAAATACGAACGACTCCAAGGTTCAAAACTTCGTTCGATACCAACGGCCCCTTCGGGACCGTGACTGTCGTAATCGAGACCGATACCAGTACGGAAACTCTCGGGAAGTGCAGTGAGACCCGCCATTGT
This sequence comes from Bifidobacterium breve, assembly GCA_943325425.2. Classification (GTDB taxonomy): domain Bacteria; phylum Actinomycetota; class Acidimicrobiia; order Acidimicrobiales; family Ilumatobacteraceae; genus Casp-actino8. The sequence goes on from CALPPJ020000038.1 coordinate 574, forward strand.
CTGGGGCAATCGATGAAACATTCCCATTCCGAACGCTGGATGGAGTTCGTCCGCTAAGACGACGATTGCTTCGGGCGTCATCGAGTACGTCTCAGTGCCTCGTTCATCAATACTGACTTCAATCAGGCGTGCGGCCGCTTGATTATGAATCCATTCTTGAACCCAACGGGGATGCAGTTGAAGTGAAGCAGCAAGTTCATCTGATGTCACAGGGTGAGCAAAAGACGACAGACTTTGGTACAAACCGAGACGATCACCGAGATGAATCATTCCGGAAGTCACGGCACCTTCAAGTTTTGAAAAAACCAAGAAGGAATACATCTTCAGCAAATTCGGATCTAGATCACGCTGGTCACTCATTAGAAAGTCCTTTGATCATGAGCCATGTGTTCAACATCGCTCAATTTTGTTAACCCGAAAAAATGACCGTCGCCAATTTCAAATGATTCAAGCCGACTGATTGAGGCATGAGCAATGACAAATCGCTCCCACTCCCATGGCGTCGGAGCTAATCCTAAAATATGCCCAATAAACACGCTGTTCGTGCCTGCATGAGCAACACACAAAATCTTTCGATCTGGATTCTTGATATGCCAAACCGGTAAATCTTGCGGACTGGCAGTCACTCCTCGTTCACCCAAAAAGGTTTCCGCCCCTTTGTGAATTCGGGTCACAAAATCTCGAACTGGTTCGCCGTCGGTTAGACCATCCCAACGCTTTTCGGCAATGCGACTTCGCTCCTCTCGATAGGCAGCATCGGCTTTTTCGCGGGGAGTTCCGTGCCACAAGGGGTTTCGAATTTCTTCCAACCAATTCTGAGTGACGCTAGATCCCGCTGAGATTTTTCGCCGAGCGAGAAGTGGGGCGGCAGTTTGTTGTGCTCGAACTAGGGGCGACACCCAGATTTCATCAAAATGTTCACCATCGAGGGCTTTGGCGACACATTCGGCTTGAGCAAATCCCAAATCGGTGAGGGGTGGATTATCAACATTGAGATCATCTTTGATCCATTCAGGTTGCCCGTGTCGGACCAAAACAATTTCCATGTGTCTATTGTGGCATTAACCAGTGGGTCATTCAGACGTATGGTGCGACGCTTCCCAAGATTTAAACATCTCGGCATAGATACCAGGTTGCGTGACTAGTTGTTGATGCGACCCGTCCTGAACCAGCACACCCGAATCGAGGACCAACACTCGATCGGCTCTCACAGCAGTTGACAGGCGATGAGCGATCGAAATTGTGGTCCGTCCCTGCGAGATTTTGTCTAATGCTCGCGTCAGGCGAACTTCGGTTGATGCGTCAACTGACGAGGTGGCTTCGTCGAGTATCAAAATGTCAGGGTTGATCAGTGAAGCACGTACCAGAGCGATGAGTTGACGCTCACCGGCCGACAGTTGTGCTCCGCGCTGACCAACGACTGTTTCCAAGCCGTTAGGAAGAGCTTCAAACCAATCTTGAAGGTCAACATGTGAAAATGCATCGATGAGATTTTGATCGGTTGCCGCTGGAAGCGCAAAGCGGAGATTCGCGGCAACAGTGTCAGAAAAGAGAAATGGTTCTTGGGGAACGACAACTAAAATCTTGCGAAGTTGTTCATTGGCGATCCGATTGATCGGCACTCCACCTATCGAAATGCCGCCAACACTTGGGTCGGAAAAACGCGCCAGCAATCGGCCAAGGGTGGTCTTTCCCGATCCCGTTTCTCCAACGACTGCCACCTGGGTTCCAAAAGGAATCGTGCATGTCAATCCGTGCAGCACATTGTGTTGATGACTCTCGGATTCGCCGTCGCGCGGTCGATAAGAAAACGACAGGTTCTCGACCCTGATGTCCAAAGGACCCTTATCGATTGATATTGGGTATAACGGTGCGGGAGGTCCAACCGGAATCGCCAAAATACCCAATATTCGACGCATTCCTGATACCGCGGTTTGAGTTTGGTCGAGGACTTCGGTGAGTTCAGCAATTGGTTCAAGAAAACGGTATGTCAAAAAGATAAAACCAACGAGTGCCCCTGCCGACAATCCCGATTCTGCTCCGCGCCACAGTCCGATGAACACGACCGCCGATACAGAAATCGCGCCGAATATCTCACCCGATGGAAAAAGTAACGCTCCGATCAAAGTTGCCTTTGTTTGGGCATCGCCCCGAGACTTGGCTGATTGCTTCACGCGTTGACCAAAGATTTGACCTGCTGAGTAAGCGTGAAGTGTCTCACCCCCAGTGATGAGTTCTGCTGTTGAACCGAGCACCTGTGAGTTAGCCAGACGCGAGGCATCGTACGCTGCGACAAGTCGTGACTGAACGCGTCGCAAGACATAAACCAACGGAGCAGATATGAAAATAACGACTAACGCAAGGAGCCAGTCGTAGGCAAGCATGACACCAGAAACGATGATCATGAGCGCACCGTTGAGCAAGTACGCCAAACCACCCCAAGAAAAGAACTGCGAAAGAGTTTCCACATCAGAAGTCACTCGAGACACCAAGGATCCACGTTGCTCATCGTTGTGGTCTTCAAGGCTTAACAAGTGAATATGTTGAAATAACTGCACGCGTAACTCATAGAGCGCCGATTCACTGCGCTGACCCAATCTTGAAACCGCAGTTCTTTGAGCGACTCCGGCAATCACAAGATAAATCGCAGCTCCAATACATAACTTGATCACCAAAGCCACATCGACATCTTGAGGGTTACTGGAAGTTGCCCTTTGTAGACCGTGGTCAATTGCGATTTGAATCACGACAGGAACAACGACGCGCCCACTGGATCCGAGCAGGGCCAAGAAGATAGTCAATCCGATGCCTTGGCTGAGACTTGGTACGGCTCGAACCCCTCTATTCAGTGTCGTGAGGGCGCCCCCGGAAGAAATTGTCATCCTTGAACACCCTCAACTTGATCGTTTGAAGCAGATTGTGGTTTCTCGTACGCCTGCATCAACAATCTGTACTGGTCGCTTTGTATCAACAGTTCAACGTGACTGGTCGGTCCATGGATTTCATCGACATCAAAGAACATCACTGTGTCGGCCATTGCGATGAGAGACGGTCGCGACGCGACAGCGATGACGATCGTGTCAGACACTTCGGTTCTGATGTTGTTGAGAACATTGATTTCGGTGTTGGGATCAAGGGCGCTCGTCGTGTCATCCAAAAGAAGCACCTGAGGTCGTCGCACGACAGCCCTAGCTAAAGCGATTCTCTGTCGTTGACCACCTGATAAACCGACTCCGCGCTCGCCGATCACTGTGTCAACTCCTTGAGGAAGTTGAAAAACGAAATCAGCCTCGGCTACCTTCAAGGCCCAGCGAAGATCAGGATCAGAGAAGTCCAGACCCATACAAATGTTGTCGCGGACAGAAGTCCCAAAAAGAAAAGGCTCCTGAAATACCAAACACAACGAAGAATTTGGGGTCAAGATACTGCCTTGCAACGGTGGAATAGTTCCAGCAATGGTTTGAAGCAATGTTGACTTTCCGCATCCGGTGTATCCGACAATCGCATTGAATGATGACGGCGCAAAAGATGCCGAAAAATTGTGAGTGAGTGGGTGGTCTGCATCGTGTCCGATAGATAACGAGGTAATGGATAAAGAATGACCAGTGTGATGCGATATCTTGCGTGGATCAGCGACGATAGGGCTATGTCGCAGTTGCTGAATACGTCCGAACCCAGCCTGTGAACGGGGCATCTCGGATAGGGCGTATCCGATCAGTCTCAAAGGAAAAACTAAAAGCGTAAACATGTAAATGAAACTGGCCAACTCTCCCACTGTCAGGTCACCGCTTCGAACTCGAAATGCTCCTCCAATAATCAAACAGATATTGGTCAAGTTGGGAACGAAATCAAGTGCTGCTTCAAATAATGAACGCAATTTGATCGCTTCAATTCGAGCACTCTGAACCCGCGATGCAATAACAGCGAGTCGTTCTGTCTCCCGATTTTCGGCACCGAAAGCTTTGACAACAGTGACACCCTCAAAACTCTCGTGCACGGCTGCCGAAAGCGATCCGAGCTCGCCTTGGGCTATATCAAACCACCGATCGACTTTTCGTTGATACAAAACATTGAGCCCGATGAGTAAAGGAAACACAGCCGTAGCGGCAATTCCTAGAGCGATGTCGTTCGAGATCAACCCGTATGCAGCGATCACCATCATTAAGATCACGCTGCTTGCATATGGCAACGGAGCCATCACTGCCACGCTCGCATCAACGTCTACTCCGGCGCGCGTGATGAGATCTCCAGTTGATTGCTCGCGCTGCCATTGGGGTGGCTGTTGAATAAGTACATCCACAACCTCATCGGTGAGGCTTTGAGCGGTCCTCCATTGAGCGCGTCCAGCGAACGACCGACGGACAATTACTCCACAGGCTCGTATCAGCGATAAGCCAATCAAAAGAGCCACTGCAGTCAAAGTTTGAGATAGTGAAAATTTGTCGGTATCAAAGCGTCGAACAATGACCTCGTCGATGATCCAGCCCAGTAGCCAGGAAGAAGCCACCGTACAAATAGCGAAGACCGCGGCTCCAACCATTGAAATCGTGAATAATGCGGGATGATACGCAACAAGGGAGCGAATTAAGGTCGTGGCACGACGAAAGCGTCCAGAAGATGATGGATAACCGTGCACACAATATTCCTAGCAGTAATCTGATCTCATGCTCAGCCTTGATCACGATCAGTTCGGACTTGACCAACTAAATTTTGGTCTCTTGGTTCTCCGTTTGGTTTTAGGACTTTTTTTGGCCTACCACGGTTATAACAAAGTTTTTGGCAAGGGTGGTCTTTCCGGAACTGCATCGTGGTTTGGAAGTATGGGCATGAAATGGCCGAAGTGGCAAGCTCGAGCCGCTGCTGCTACAGAAATCGGAGCAGGCGTCATGTTGGCATTGGGTGTGCTCACTCCATTTGCTGCTGCTGGCATCATCGGAGTCATGGTCGTGGCCATCTACACGTCGCATCTCAAAGTTGGGTTCTTTGTTTTCCTTCCCAACCAAGGCTGGGAGTACTGCGCAACCATCGCACTGGGGGCGCTCGCAGTCGGAACAATGGGACCAGGCGAATGGTCTCTGGACAACGTCATTGATTTTTCAATTTCAGGCTGGGGAGCAATGATTCTGACAGTTGCCCTTGGTGTCGGTGGAGCTGCCGTTCATCTCGCCACGTCATACCGCCCCGTGAAGAAATCATGAGCAGGCCAAGTTCGTTAGGAAGACGTTCACTGCAGGTATTTTTGGCAACTATTTGTTTAGGTATCGCGGTTTTTTGGATCTGGGCCCTTTTCTTCCCTCCTACAAAGCAGAGTGTTGCCAAGGTCGATGATGTCGCGTGGACAATCCGCGCAAATGAAATATGCAATCAAGCCAATCTTGAAAGAGACAAGTTGGTTGATTTACGACGTATTGACACCGTGAGTGGAGATGCCCTCGCCGAGCGTGCCGACATTATTGACAAGGCGACCGTCATTGTTCAGAAGATGCTTGATGACGTCACCGCTCAGGTTCCCACTGGCGTCAAAGATGCTGACCTCATGAATACTTGGAAAGATATGTATCAAGATTGGATCGACGGCAGAGTTGAATACACAGCGATTTTGCGCACAGGTGTTAATGCGCCTTTTGCCGAGTCAATGCTGGAAGGCGGTCCAGTCTCGGATTACATCAATGATTTTGCGGTGGCGAATCGCATGAATTCCTGTTCGTCGCCGATGGACTTGGCCGTTTAGAAATCAACGACTTTTTAGTTTTCAACGACTATTTAGTTTTCAACGACTATTTAGTTTTCAACGACTATTTAGTTGTCGACGTCTTGCCAAGCGTTGTCTACGAAACGTTTAATGACTTTCGCCGGAGATCCAACGGCCACGCTGAATGAAGGAATCACTCCGGTGACCACACTGTTCGCACCAATCACAACATGTTCACCGATGTCGGCACCTGGAAGAACGACACTGCCGTAGCCAAGCCACGAACCATTGCCGATTTTTACTGGCTTCTCTGGCATCGTCTGTACAGAGATCGGAAGAGTGACGTCTTTGTATCCATGATTTTGGTCGGTGATGTAAACGTTGTGACCGGTCCACACGTCATCGCCAATCTCGATGGAAAAGTGCCCCACTATTCCACTCCCCTTGCCAATCAGGCAACGGTCGCCAATGGTCACGATGCGCTCTGAAATACATTGTTGACCCGGAACCATCCCAGCCGACAAGGTGCACTGGGGACCAATCATGGTGTTGCGACCTATATGGATGAAGTTCTCATTGAAAATTGTGTTTGGTGGAAAACAAATCACACTCTGTTGACCGAACGATCCAAATTTTTGTCCTCGGCGAGTGGTTGCTCCAATAGCTCCAGCCTCAACCGCCATTTCCCATAGGTAGTGAACGGCCCGAGCAAGGAACCGATTACGCAATGCCCGAGTTTTTGTCATGGCCACAGGTGCATAGGCCGGTTCATCCTTCACGCTTTGAGATTATCGGTCAGCACTTACTGGCACTGCTGAATCTGTCAGCATGGACCTATGGCTCGTTCCAATCGATCTCGATCAAGTGTGAATGCCCTGAGTGGCTCTTTGACTGATGTCGGCTCGGTCAAGGTGGGACATTTTGCTCGAGATTCTCGCGGTTGGCTGACCGGGACAACTGTTCTGCTCACTCCACTTGGTGCAATTGCCGGCGTTGATGTGCGTGGCGGCGGGCCAGGTACCCGAGAAACCGATCTTCTACGACCTGAAAATCTAATCCAGAAGGTACACGCCATTGTCTTGAGCGGAGGAAGTGCCTACGGGTTGGCGAGTGCCCAAGGGGTTATGGAGTTCCTTGAGGAAACAGGCAGCGGATTTTCAGTTGGGAAAGATCTGTCCTGGGTGGTTCCGATTGTTCCAGGAGCAGTGATCTTTGATCTTGGTCGTGGAGGAAAATTTGCCAATCGTCCCGATTCAACTTTCGGTTATCGCGCCGCAAAGTTAGCGAAATCAAATTCAAGTGATATGGGCTGTGTTGGGGCTGGATCTGGAGCGCGTTCTGGCGGACTCAAAGGCGGAATAGGAATGGCCAGCACGTGGCTTGACAATGGACACGTTGTTTCTGCACTTGCTGTTGTGAACTCAATCGGTTCAGTAATCAACCCAGATACGTGTTTGCCGTGGCACGACTCTGCGACCCGTCTGCGTCGACCAATTGCCAGCGAGCGACGAGCACTGCGTGACTATTTGTCACAACTTGCCGCGCCAGTTGCAACTCCAGAGACTTCTCTAAACACCACGATTGGTGCGGTTGCGACCAATCTGCGTTTATCCAAGTCTGAATGCACCAAATTTGCAGCCGTGGCACACGATGGTCTCGCGCGCGCCGTGCGCCCAGCACATCTGATGAATGACGGAGACACGATTTTCGGGCTGTCAGTGGGTCCAGGCGATTTGGTTCTGTCCGAAAATGAGCCAATTTTTAGCGATCCAGTCGGTCGTCCGGCATTGCTGAACAAAGTACTGACCGCAGGTGCTGACATGTTTGCCCAAGCCTGCACAGAAGCCATTTTGCAGGCGACGTCCAGCGGTGGAATGATGAGCTATCGCGATCTCTGCCCCTCCGCATTTGTGAGCCGATAATGGGCATGCCCTAAATCACAAAAAATCAGACCCCGAAACAACAATCTAGGGACCTATCTCGCTAGGTTTCGCTCTGCTGTTTTAGTACCTGTTCCCCCGTGTCGACCCTAAGAGGTTCTGTGATGCCAGCGCTGCCCAACGATCGTAAGAAAGTTCAGGTTCCCGATCTCGCGGCGTGGAAGGCCGAAGGTCGCCGCATGACGATGATCACGGCGTATGACGTCACCTTCGCTCGTCTCGTGGACGAAGCAGGAATTGACATGATTTTGGTCGGCGATTCTGTCGGCATGGTTGTTCAAGGAACAAGCAACACGATCCCGGTTGATCTTGAAGAAATGGCGTACCACGTGCGCTGTGTGGCACGCGCAAATACGAAGGCACTTGTCATTGGCGACTTACCTTTTGGTTCGTATCAGATCAGCCCCGAACAAGGTGTCGAGTCATCAATCGTCTTGATGAAGAATGGTGCTCAATGCATCAAGCTTGAAGGTGGCGTGCACATGGCCGACACCATTGCCGCGATTACTCGAGTGGAT
>CALPPJ020000039.1 GCA_943325425.2 Bifidobacterium breve
TCATCAAAGAACTCGGGCTCTGATGTGGGGACAAATTCAATGAAGCTGATTTCGGACATCATCGGCACAAGCCAACCACGAATGTCTTTTTGCCCATAATACGAACCGTAGATGGCGTCAAAATAACGCGAATCTGTTGGGTGCATAAAGTCGGCCATGAGATGTATACCTGCTTGACCCACCAACGGATGCGCCAAAGCAGTCATCATCTCTTCGGGCGTCAGTCCGCTTGATTCGGTGATCAACCGATCCAAACTCACTGGCGTCGCTTTCAACGACTGGGCAAACTTCTCAGGAAACTCATCAACCTTGTTCATGACTTCTCCTATCAACTTCGAACAAGCGAGCCAGGTCGGGCGCCAGTGTCGGCATCGTGACGACGAGTCAACTCACCTTTCACTAACGTTGCCAAATAACCCTTGACTGGCTGAATCAAACGCGTTCCGCCGGCGGGCAAATCGTGAAATGCCTTCGGTGGTGAAACTCGCAAGTTTTCAAAGTCAATCACATTGATGTCGGCACGAAGACCAACTGCCAAACGGCCACGATCTTTCAGACCATACAAATCAGCGTTACGCGCCGTTTGCTTGGCAACTAAGAACTCAAGCGGCAATCGCTCACCTTTGTGACGATCGCGTGCCCAGAACGTGAGTTGTGTTGTGGGCATGGTGGCATCACAAATGAGTGTCACGTGTGCACCAGCATCGCTGAGACCAGTCACCGTTTCGGGATGAATCAACATCTGTCGCAACACTTCTTGGCTGTCATGAACATTCGGCCCACCCATCAACGCACACATCGCGGCGCCATCTTGTTCAAGCATGTAGTCATACAACAGATCAAGCACATCTTGTCCAGAAGCTGCCGCACGCGAACCCAACATTTCAGACGGATCTGGTTCGTAATCAACCGGATCAGCGAGTGGATACAAAAACATCGCCGCCGTTTGGAACAGTTGATACATATTGGCCATCGAGCCAGGTTGATCAACAAGCACATCAGTTTCAGACATGATCGCTGCTTTGATTTCAGGCTTCGCCATTTCGCGAGCTCGTTCAGCCAAAGGCAAGTGGGCCAACTTCATATATGTTGGGCGTCGCTGGAAGGCGTGATAACCGGAAAGTCCAGATGCAAGTCCGATTGGTCGTGACGACACTTGCGGATACAACTGCGCACCAGTTTGATTTGCCGTCACCACCATCTCAAGCAGTCGTTCCCACGTATCGGGCGCGTAGTCGGGTGATTGCACAAGAGTGAACGTCACCTTGCGCCCACTCTGACGTGAGAAGTCGGCCATCAATTTCACTTCGGCTTCTGGTGTGGTGCGCTCACCACCAAGTCGCTCAAGTTTGCCAACAGTTCCGGCCGGAATCATTTCAAATACACCACGACCAGCGCGACCCATGGCGTCAGCGATAGCCGACAACTCTTGATCGGGAGCAAAAGTTCCGGGCACGGGCGAACCATCAAGAGCGCGGTGACCAATTGTTCGTGACGTACTAAAGCCAAGTGCACCGGCTTGAACTGCTTCAGTAACAAGTTGCGACATCTGACGAAGATCATCAGGTGTTGCTTCTTCGTTCATGCGACCGCGCTCACCCATCACGTAGTAACGCAATGAACCGTGGGCGATCTGTGCGCCAATGTCAAGCGAGTAACGACGACTTGCGATGTAGTCCATGTATTCGGGGAATGATTCCCAACGACCCCACTCAATCCCTTCGTAGAGCGCAGTTCCCGGAATATCTTCGACACCTTCCATGAGTTCGATCAACGACTTCTCGCCGCCGGGTCGCACCGGCGCAAAGCCAACGCCACAGTTACCCATCACGATCGTTGTCGCGCCGTTTCCGGCCGACGGATCCATGACCTCGTCCCAACTCACCTGGCCGTCGTAGTGCGTATGTACGTCAACCCAGCCGGGAGTGACGATGGCACCATCGGCGTCAATGGTTTGTTTGGCTGACTCGGTGATCGAGCCACCGACTTCGACAATCACCCCGTCGCGCACGCCGACGTCGCCTTGGCGACGATCGGCTCCCGTGCCGTCAACAATGGTTCCACCCTTAATGACGTAATCAAGCATTGCAACCCCCCGGTTTGCGATCTTACGAAGGGTAAGTTAGCCCACTTTGGGGCCAAGTACTAGTGCTCAAGCAATCCGGCTTCTTTGGCCCAGCCCCAATGCATACGACCGTGACCAGCATTGGCCGACAGAACACCGCCAATGGTGCCATCAGCCCACGGCGCACCGGGCAAAGTCTCTTCGAGTTGCTCGTCGGTGAGTTCGGACAGCAATTGCAAACTCACGGCTCGCGCTCTAGCGGTGATTGCGATCGCTTCACTTAACGAAATTCCTCGATGGTCGATTTGCCACTCTTCAGTCATTGCGTGCACCGAGGCCATGATCTGATCGCGGGTTCGGACCTGGCCAGAGTCATCGTTCAAAAGACCGACCGGGTTAGGTGCTCCGCCAATGTGCTTGCGAATCATGGCAGCGAAATTGCGCTCGATCAGTGCGAGGTGCACGAAGTGATCAATCGCAGTCCACATATTTGATGGGTCATGCTCGCTGGGGGTTAATGGGCGATTGAGTTGTTCATCAGACAATTCCGACATGGCCTTCAACAACCACACCCGGTCGTTATTGAGCACAGTTTCAATCTCGGTACGGTTCATCAGATCCCCCCATCCTGGGCTGTTGCGAACAGTCCCAACTCCCGTCAGTTTCACACATTGGGTACGAAATCGGCGACTCAGGTTCCTGAAACTGACCTTGCCCACTAGACTGACCAACGAAATATGCGGGTGTAGCTCAATGGCTAGAGTTCCAGCCTTCCAAGCTGGCTATGCGGGTTCGATTCCCGTCACCCGCTCCAGAAATGAATGAAGGATCCCGAGCTTGCGAGGGGTCCTTCATTCATTTCTGATCCTGGTCGCTCGAATCGGGAGGAGCGAAGCGACGGATCCCGTCACCCAGGTCGCTCGAATCGGGAGGAGCGAAGCGACGGATCCCGTCACCCGGGTCCACCCAATCGTGAAGCGAAGCGACGGATCCCATCACCAGGGTCCATCTCCGTACATCCTGCGCCCAGCGGTCATACTTAAGCGTGACCCGCATCATCCTTGGAATTCTTGGTACCGCAATCATTGCGATTTACGCGGTCGGTTCTGGTCGCTTGGTCGCCACAGATATGCAGTGGTATCGCTCACTCGCAAAGCCGGCGTGGCAACCACCCAGAATCGTTGTTGGTCTCATCTGGCCCTACAACTTCGCAATGCTCACTACGGCAACCTGGATTGTGGCAAGTCGCCTCTCAAATACTCTGCAGCTCGTCTGGCTAACGTCGCTCACACTGAGCGTGTTGGCCGCTCTCACATGGGCATGGCTGTTTTTTACTCCACATGCATTATTCACATCAGGAATCGCACTCGTGTTCGCCACACTCTTTGCTATCCCGCTTCTTGTGATCTCGTTTCAGGCGTCCCCGGCACTCGGCATTGCGTTCGTGCCATATCAACTCTGGTTGGTTCTCGCCACGTCTCTCGCTTTTGGTTATTCGGCAAAACAAAGACTTTCGTCACGCGTGCAGATTTAGAAAATCTTTGACACTCATTTCGTAGATGTCCTCGGGACCGTCTTCGTCATCAATCTGCTGACCCACGTGCGCAAAACCGAACTTGCGAATTAACCCCACCGATGCGGCGTTATTCGGATCAACCGTATAGCGGAATTTCAACACGCCCGGTTGCGATGCAGCCCAAAGCCACATCCCCATCACAGCCTCACACCCAAAACCTTGGCGCCAGAAGTTTTCATGAACCCCTAAGCCAATTTCAAGCATTCCAGTTTCATCAGGCGCGCCATGAAAACTCACACTGCCAACGATTTCTCGCGTTTCCCGCAACACCATCCAACGTACGAACCACTTGTTGGTCTCGGGGTTCGCTTTCACTTGCGGAACCCGCCAACGCACAGGCGAATGACCTTCAATGAGCACCCGATACGGATTCGTGTATTGGCCCGAGTCATAGATCGACAAGTTTTCGGGGTCTTCGTACAACGTCACGAGATCGCTCGCCGAAATGTGATGAAGTTCTAATTGCCCACAAGTAATGACTGGTTCGGAAACGTGCGATAACTCCACGGTCAGATCGTACTCAGCATGCATTCACGACTTGAACTGCGACAACGCTCCCGCAAGACCAGCAAGTGTTGTCGGCACCATCCAACCGTCAATCACAACCACATCGCCGGCCCGTGAATCTTTGCGACAGCACTCGGCGAACAACTTGTCTCGAGCGATCAACGTAGATCCTTCGGGCAATTCACCGAGCGCCCCACGCGCTTTCGCGACCGAATCGGGGGCAACACTTAATACCGAACTTCCGAAAGCAATCAACTCGGCATCAATTAATGATTTCCACGGACTCGCAAAAGTCAATTCACTAACTGCCAATTCAACAACTGGCAAACGAAACGTGGTTGATGGTTCAGTTTGAACAGACACATTCATGTCGGCAGGGTCGGCACCGCATGCTGATAACAAAGCAGCAAGTCCAGTCATCCCAGCAGTACGTTCAAACAACTCCCGTCGACGCATCACAAACGCTCTTTCAAAGTTCGCGCTAAACGAACCGCCAAGGCCACGATTGTCAAAGTTGGATTTGAAAAACCAGCTGTCGGAAATGCCGAACCACCAACTGCATACAGATTGTCAACCGCGTGACATTTGAGATTGGCGTCAACAACTCCGTGATCGGGGCTTTCGTGCATCCGCGCTCCGCCAAGGTGATGCCCACCGCCTTCCATGGTCACAAACTCGGCGGGATCACCAAATGTCACCGGACCAAAACCAGCCTTCATCAATTCTTTAGCAACCATTTCAAGCGATGTTTTGATATCAGCCACATCTTGATCGCTGACTCGCCAATCCAATCGAGCTCTTTTTGAACCCAAATCATCCTTGGCCGAAATCAACGAGATACGACTCTCAGCATTCCAACGTTGCTCGGTGCGCGCGTACAGACCAATGACATGTGACGAAGCGCTTTTCGTCGCCGACGGTCGAGAAGATTCCCATAACTTTCGCAATGCTTCTCCATGAAGTGACTCTTCAGGAATTGATTCAAGAGGTTCCATCGTGAATGAGGTGTTGATCATTCCTCGTTCGGCGGCGAATTCTTCGCTGAGACCCAAGCCAATTTTGAACTGTGTTTTGTCAATATCGAGTGGGTAATCAGTAAAGCCAACTAAGTCTTCTGGTGCGTGATCGCCACACATAACCGCACCTACGGCGCCATGGGGATGTTCAAGAAAACCGCGACCCAAAGTGTCGCTTTGACGTAGACCTTTAACGTCATTAGCTGCGACCAACAATTGACGAGTGTTTTCAATACCACCGCATGCCAACACAAAACAATCAGCCGTTAGTTCAAAATCAACTCCCAGGTCATTCTTGATATGAAGTTTGCGAGCCGATGTCCTGCCATCAATTTCTTCAAACGAAAACCCTTGGCAGTTCGCCCCAAAGTAAATCGGTACTGCGGATTCTTGCATTCGAATGCGGTAGTAACCGCCGAAACGAAGTTCTTTGGGGAATCGCCACACCGGCGTCGCCAAAATGTCGCTACTCGGTATCAAATTCTTGGCCCCAAGCCCGCCTAACAATTCATTGGCGTCAAATACATCTCGTCCAAGCGTGCAGATTTCTAATGCGTCTTGATAATCACCTTCAAGATCGGCGCGAGCAAAGGGCCAACCATTACCCAAATCATTCGTACGCGGTCCAAAGACGTTCTCTTCAATACGGCGGCACCAACCAATCCAGTGATTGGTCGTGCCTCCGAAATACCGCAAACGCCAGACATCAAGATCGGGATAGGTGAATCCGGGTCCCGCTGTAACTTCACCTTTGTAGCGATCTTGCGATAACTCGGTGTAGTCGCGATAACCACCTTCAAGAATGACAACCGATAGTCCCGACTTTTCTAATTCAAGAGCCAAAGTGATACCAGCAGCACCAGCGCCAATCACCGCAACATCGCAGCGCGGCAATTCACGACGATTTGATTTGGCCAGATCAATAAACACTGCCGTTATTCATAACAGGCGTCACCCATCAATCAAAATTCAAGAACTGTCTTTCGACCATCGCGAACGATTACCGTAAGAACGATGGTCAATCAACCCACCGCTTTAATTCGTCGTCCCAGCCCACGACTTGACGAGGGTCTCGTGACCCATATTGAACGAACCCCCGTTGACTATGAACTAGCGCTCAAGCAATGGGCTAATTACGTAGAGGCGTTGCGACTTTGCAAGTGGAACATCGTTGAAGTTCCAGCCGCCGACGATTGCCCCGACAGTGTGTTTATTGAAGATGCCGTCGTAATGTACAAAGGCACAGCCATCATCACCCGACCCGGTAGCGACTCGCGCAAACCCGAGATCATTGAAGTCGAAAAGATCGTTACCGAACTCGGTCACCCAGTCGCTCGTATTAGCGAACCTGCAACCCTTGATGGTGGCGATGTTCTCAAAGTCGGCGACACCATTTATGTTGGCAATGGCGGACGCACCAATCTTGAAGGTATTGCCCAATTCGCTGCGATTGTCGAACCCTTGGGCGCAACCGTAGTTAGAGTTCCGATTTCGAAGGTTCTACACCTCAAATCAGCAGTGACCGCTTTGCCATCGGGCGAGATCATCGGGTTTGAACCTCTCGTTGATGATCCAGAAATCTTCCCTGACTTCATTGCGGTTCCCGAAGAATCAGGTTCGCATGTGGTCATCGTCGGAGACAAACGACTTCTGATGGCTGCCGATGCCCCCGAAACCGCCGAGACCTTACGCGATATGGGTTATTTCGTGATTGAAGTTGATATCAGCGAATTCATCAAACTTGAAGGTTGCGTTACTTGCCTGTCGGTGCGTATCCGTTAACTTCGCCCAGTTCACGAATCATGTCGTGAAAAACCAATAAAGGCTCTTCCCACTTGGGGCTCAGAAGTCCTTCCGAATAAACGCCTGACTCAAGGTTGCGTTGCACCGCTTCGCAGATGCGTACATCTTCTTCCGCAACCGTTTCATTCATGGCATGAATTCGTTCAAGATCAGGCGCACCAGATTCGAAGAAGTACTCAAAGTACAAATCAATCTCATCGTGACCGCGGGGCAGCCATCGCTCGACAGCCCAGCCACCAGGAACCACGTTGAATGCGAATGTCGGATACAACCAGCCAAACATGCCAAAGACACTGTCACCACGCGGCGGCATGACGTGAACATTCCAACGACGATCATCGCCCAAGATCACCGAATAATTCGATGCATCAGCGTCACGAGCCATCTCGGGATGCACGCTTGGTACGTGGTAGCCCTCCAGAAAATTGTCGGCGTAGGTCTTCCAGTTGCACTTCACACGACGAATCGTTCGAGAGTGAAAGATCAGTTCTTCAACTGGCAAGTCAATGAGAGCACTCGGAAATTCATTAAGCCAATCCATCAAAGAACAGTTACTGGCATCGAGAGCAACGAAAATCATTCCTCGGAAAGAGTCAACGAGAACTACTTCACGTTTGCCATGCCCCATTAAGGCGACTGCTAAAAACGGTGATGGAGACGTGCGCACGATTACAATGTCAATCTCTGCGACTGACTCAAACAGGACGTCACCAACATTCGGGATATCACAGTCGTAACCGACATGTACCCACGAATCCCCAAACACTGATTGACGCTCATTGGTGTAGATATCTGGGTCGGTATACCAATCGGCAGACAGCGTCGGATTGGTACTCACACATTGACACTGCTTGCGTTGTGCCAGATACCTTGCTGTTGCTTTACGGCTTTCAGGGTCACGCATGGCATAGACGAGCATGTCAGCGTCTCCGGCGCTTCGACCGGTGCCCGCAATTTCTTCCATCACCGCATTGACCTGTTGTTTTGTCGAATGCAGCGAATACAGCGTCTTTGATGCAAGATTTTCGGCCAATTCAGTCACCGTGAAGTCCAAATTTTCAGGATCCACAACTCGGTTGATAAAGCCAATTGATTTAGCTTCGGCCGCATCAAAGGGGCGACAAGTGAGAACCAGTTCTTTGGTCAGCGCTGGACCAATTTCGCGTACCAAACGAGGAATGCCACCCCATGCCAACGGGATTCCTAAATCAACTTCTGGGATGATGAATGTTGTTTCGGTTGTGGCAACTCGCAAATCGCATGCGGCGACGAACACCACTCCTCCGCCGACGCAGTGACCGTGCACCGCAGCGATGGTTAATTGGGGAACGTCAGTCAGTGCGTTCGTGGCAAGACGTCCAAGATCAGCAGCAATTCGTGGTGATTCACCGGCACTTGCCGAAGAGAAATCGTTGAGGTCAAATCCCGCAGAAAATGATCGGCCCGCACCAGAAAGAATCACAACACGAATGTCTTCGCGAAGTTTGAGCCATGCACCGAGTTCAACAATCTCGCTCATCAACTGGCGCGATAGTGCGTTGAGTTTGTCAGGGCGATTCAGCGTTACTCGCCCAATGCGACCATCAACTTCAACCACGAGAGTTTCAAAATTTAGTTGTTCAACCATCAGA
>CALPPJ020000040.1 GCA_943325425.2 Bifidobacterium breve
AGGCCGTTTCGAGCAAATGTTCTTCAAGTGCCAACCAATGTTGATCTTCAACACCGATCGTTAAGCAGTAGTCACGAATCGTTCCGTGGGTTTCACGAATGTCAGCCAGAAGTCCCTTAATCGAATCTGGGTGGGCCGACATCAGCACTGGAGGCATAGTGGCAAAACGCTCTGCAAACTCCGGAGAAACAACCTTGGCCCATTCGCGAGTCTTTTCACCAGCAAGTTCACTCATCGCGTAGTCGGCGTACACAATCTCGTCGGGCACTCCGAGGCCCGACAGCAAGAGTGCTGCGAGAAGTCCAGTGCGATCTTTGCCGGCCGCGCAATGAAAAACCACTGGACCATTTTCTTGATCGCTCAAGATGCGCAATGCCTCACCTAAATAGTGACCACCTTGCTGCAACATCAAGTGATATTTCGCGCGTAAGAATTCGGCCTGCTCGCCTTTCCAGTCGTGGGCCTCGTTCATATCCCACGTGCGATCAATGATTGATAGATGATGAAACTCGACGTCGTATTGATCAACCGGGAACGTTCCGCGTTCTGACAGTTCTTCAGAGGTGCGTAGATCAATCACTGTTCGCAATCCGAATGGGCGCAATGCCTCAACATCTTCTGGTGTCAAGCGATACAGACCATCAGCACGAAACACCTTGCGCCATACAGTGCGACGGCCATCGTTTGTGGGGTAACCACCCACATCTCGAAAGTTATGAACGGCGAACAATTCAATGAGGCGATCGGGGTGGTCAAGAAGTTCAGCAATTGCTGCAGGCGTTGGAGTCACGGCTAGAGAGTACTTGCCCCAAGTGAACGCTTGGCTTTGCGATAGTTACCAATTGGTAACTATGCTCTTTTCGTTGTCTTGGCCATTTGGCCCATCTCAGGAGTAAACACATGGCTATTCAGACTGTCGGAGTTGTCGGTTCAGGAATCATGGGTTCGGGTCTTGCCGAAGTCATTGCACGTGGTGGCATGAACGTCATTGTGCGCTCACGTAGTCAGGCCACCGCCGACGCGATGGTTGCATCTGTTGCCAAGGGTCTAACCAAGCAGGTTGAAAAAGGTCGCCTCACCGAAGATGACAAGGCTGCCATTCTTGGACGCATCACTGCAGTCTCTGAACTCAGTGCCCTCGCCGATTGTGATCTTGTTATTGAAAGCGTTGTTGAAGATCTTGACACCAAGAAGTCTTTGTTCGTCGAACTTGATCGCATTGTGAAGCCCACTGCAATCATCGCCACCAACACATCCACGTTGCCCGTCATTGAACTCGCAATGAGCACCTCGCGTCCCGAGTTGGTGTGCGGTATTCACTTCTTTAACCCGGCCACTGCAATGCCACTCGTTGAAATCGTGCGCCCATTGTCGGCAAGCGATGCGACCATCGACACCGCTACTGCATTTGCCGAGACGTGTGGCAAGCAACCGGTACAAGTGAAAGACCGCGCCGGATTCATTGTGAATGCGTTGCTCTTCCCGTATCTCAACAACGCCATTCGTATGCTCGAACAGGGCACCGCAAATATGGAAGACATCGACACCGCAATGAAGGGTGGCTGCAACTTCCCCATGGGACCGTTTGCATTGCTCGACCTCGTCGGCCTTGATACATCACTGTCAATTCTTGATGCGCTCTACAACGAATTCCGTGACCCCAACTACGCCGCTATGCCAACGCTGCGCCGCATGGTTGCTGCTGGCAAATTAGGTCGCAAGTCGAAGGCTGGCTTCTACAGTTACTGATGTGCGAGCCGTCGATGTCATGCCATGGGTGTTAACGCCCGACAACATCGGCGCGTTCACTCGCCCACAAATAGCGTTTCCTGAATCGCAATACGACTTCAGCACTGTGCCAATGGGCGACGATGACCTCGTTGCCATTGGTGCCGATCTTGAACCATCAACTTTGATCAATGCCTATTCGCATGGGCTTTTTCCGATGCCGATGAGTGCAAAGAAAATTGGTTGGTGGTGCCCAGTCTCGCGTGGGATTATTCCGATTGACGGACTACATGTCTCACGGTCTTTGCACAAACACCTCAAGCGATTCACGATTCGAGTTGATTCATGTTTCGCGCAGGTGATGAAAGCATGTGGTGATCCCAAACGACCACACGGTTGGATCAATCTTGAATTCATTCGCGCGTATTCATACCTGCACGCCATGGGTTGGGCTCACAGTGTCGAGGTATTTCAAGACGACGAACTCGTTGGCGGCGTTTACGGCGTGCGAGTTGGAAACTTGTTTGCCGGCGAGAGCATGTTCCATACCAAGACCGACGCCTCGAAAGCTGCATTGGTTGCCCTCGTGGCATTATTAGAAGCCGCTGGCATCACACTTTTTGACGTCCAGTGGACGACACCCCACCTGACTTCGCTCGGGGCTATTGATATCCCCCGAGTTGGCTACCTAGCTTTGCTCGCTCAGGCGCAAAATCGCGACTAGCCCGACAGACTACGAACTATGGCTGAATCAGCAGACAAGGGAATCCGTCGCGACGAACCGTGGTTGATGCGCACCTACTCGGGGCACTCAACAGCGCAGGCGTCAAACGAGCTCTACCGCACCAATTTGGCCAAGGGTCAGACTGGACTCTCGATCGCTTTCGACTTACCCACACAAACGGGTTACGACCCCGACTCACCCATGGCTGCTGGTGAAGTCGGCAAAGTTGGTGTACCTGTTTCTCATCTCGGTCACATGCGCACCTTGCTCAACGGAATTCCGCCTGGGCAGATGAACACGTCGATGACGATCAACGCTCCGGCCGCTTGGATGCTCGCGCTGTACGTAGCCAATGCCGAAGAGCAAGGTGTTGCACGCGGCGCGTTGCGCGGAACTACTCAGAACGACATCGTTAAGGAATATCTCTCGCGCGGTACTTATATTTTCCCGCCAGTGCCATCACGTCGACTCATTGTTGACATGGTTGCTTGGTGTGCGAACAATGCGCCGAAGTGGAACCCCATGAATGTGTGCTCGTATCACTTACAAGAAGCTGGCGCGACACCGGTTCAAGAGATTGCTTTCTCATTAGCGAACGCTGTTGGCATTCTTGATGCCGTTCGTGATTCAGGGCAAGTACCACCCGAACAGTTCAGTCAGGTGTTCGGCAGTATTTCGTTCTTCGTCAATGCTGGTATTCGTTTCATTGAAGAGATTTGCAAGATGCGCGCCTTCACCGAATTGTGGGATCGCATTGGTCTTGAGCGTTACGGGGTCACCGATGAAAAGGCGCGTCGTTTCCGTTATGGCGTTCAAGTGAACTCACTTGGCCTCACCGAAGCACAACCCGAAAACAACATTCAGCGAATTGTGCTGGAAATGCTGGCGGTTTCGTTGTCTAAGAATGCGCGTGCACGTTCAATTCAGTTGCCCGCATGGAATGAAGCTCTCGGATTGCCTCGTCCATGGGATCAGCAGTGGAGCCTGCGCATGCAACAGGTTTTGGCTTTCGAAACTGACTTACTTGAATACGCCGACATCTTTGATGGTTCGACCGTTATTGAAAAGAAGACAGCCGATCTACGCGATGCCGCTTGGGCCGAGTACGAAGAGATCTTGGCAATGGGTGGTGCATTTGAATCAGTCGACACCTTGAAGGGTCGACTCGTGAAATCAATGGCTGAACGTACCCGCCGAATTGAAAGTGGCGAACAAATTGTGGTTGGTGTGAACAGCTACACCGAGTTCGAAGAATCACCGCTTGGTGGCGAAGGAAACATCGTCAAGGTAGATCACGATGTTGAGCGTCAAATGATTGAAGATGTGGTGGCCTGGCGCGCCAAGCGCGATGAAGCCGCAGTACAGGCCGCCCTCGCCGAATTGCGCGTTGCTGCACAAGGCAACGACAACATCATGGAACCTTCCATTGCTTTGGCGAAAGCCGGCGGAACAACTGGCGAATGGTCTGGCGCATTGCGTGAAGTATTCGGTGAATTCCGCGCACCCACTGGTGTTGCGGCTGCAGTTGGTAAGCGACCTGGCGAACTCGCCGAAGTTGCTGCCTACGTGCGCACAATTCCTGGCGGTCCACCAAAGTTGCTCGTTGCTAAGCCTGGTCTTGATGGACACTCAAATGGCGCAGAACAGATTGCCGTAGCTGCGCGTGATGCCGGCATGGAAGTTGTGTACTCAGGTATTCGTCTGACCCCTGAACAAATTGCAGCGAGTGCTCGCGATGAAGACCCCGATGTCATTGGCTTGTCGATTCTGTCGGGTTCACATATGGCGCTTGTGCCTGCAGTTATCGCTGAACTGAAAAAAGAAGGCGTTGACATCCCGGTTGTTGTCGGTGGAATCATTCCCGAAGAAGACCGACCGGTGTTGTTGGCCGCCGGAGTTGCTGCCGTGTACACACCAAAAGACTTTCGGTTAAGCGACATCATGCGCGACATCGCTGAAATTGCTGCGGCGAACCGCAAATAGTTTCAGCAGTCTTGGTTAGACAGCGACAGGTGTTTGCGAGTCAATCCAACGCTCAAGTGTTGGGCCGCTCTCAAAACTCGTGATGAGCGCATAGCGCGGATGATTGTGGTTATGCACCACCACATGCCAAAGACGTTGTGTATCAACAACAAAACGCGAACCCCGAGGCAACGGAACTCGCCGTTCGGTTGAACGATCGGGCAAACCATCGACATCGTTGTCCATCAACAACATGTAGCTGTCGGGTTGATCAGTGAGTTCGATCCATGAGCGCACGACCCAACCTTCATTGTCGGGATTGAAACGATTGTTGTCGTCACGATGGAATGAACGAATCGCGACATCGCGTTCTTGCGGTTCAAGCTTGATGATGCGCACTCGCCCGAAGTTTGCGCCAACAGCATCAACATATTTTTTAATCGTCGGAGCCTTGGCTGCGTTTGATGTCCAGAGCGCATCCTTATCGGTCTTGCCCTTATCCCAAAAACCGCGGCAATCAAGTTCGCCATCGGCTGATGCGAGCGGTGCGAAGTTGGTGTCGCCACCGCTCTTCCAATCCATGTATTCAAGTGATTCCCACTCGTTGCTCGGAATCTTGACGTCCATGGGTTGCAAGATAACGAAGCCATCTTTTTCCAGCGCGGGCATGCGGTAGTGCGGCGTGTGGAGTGGAATCGCGACCGACCAGTGTTCTTTGTTCGGCCAGAAGGGGGTAGTGCTGTCCGTGGTCATAGTTTCAGTCTATGAATCGCCACGAAAGCATTCAGGGCACTAGGTCATAACCCTGCAGGGTCAGGGTGCCATTGTTGTTGAAGCGCCTGATGTCGGTGCAGCGGTGGTGGCAACAGCGGTTGTTGTGGGAGCCGTGCCGTTACCGGGAATCGCCAACTTTTGTCCTGCCTGGATGGCATCGGCATTAGGCAGACCGTTGGCGGCGACGATGTCGGCAACCGTGACGCCGAATGATGCGGCGATAGCTGAAAGGGTGTCACCTTGTTGAATTGTGTAGAACTCTGGGTTCGCAGCAAGTGTGCTCGTAGTTTCAAGCGGAATCGTCGTGGTCGATTCAGCGACCAGAACTGGCAAGGTCTCGGCAACTGTGACGTCGTCCCCTCCGCATGCACTGACCAACGAAATCAAACCAGAAAGGGCTACAACGCTGACGACTCGACGACTGTTCACAAGTTCACAGCGTAATGGGATTCTGGTGAGAAATATTCTCTATATCCAGTGATTTTCCTCACCAGTTACACACGGAAATCACGTGTGGCGGTGACTCACATATTGGGCGAGCAATTCAAGTTCAACTTTGGCGGTGTCAAGTATGGGCATTGCTGTCAATGCATCAACGGCTTGACCGGTCAATGCACTAATCAACGCTTCCATCTCATCAAGCGCACCGCTGTCACGAATTGCCTCTTGTGCCCGTCGAACATCGTCATCTGATAATGCGTTGCGTCCAACTTTTTCGAGGACCTTCAACTGACTTTCATTGGCGCGTTCAACGGCGATGGCCATGAGCGGAGTCGGTTTGCCTTCACGTAAATCATCACCGACCGGCTTGCCAGTTAACGCAGTATCACCAAAGGCACCCATCACATCGTCGCGCATTTGGAAGGCATCTCCGAGTGGCAAACCATAAGCACTTAACAAGGGCAACAACTCTTGTTGGCGATCGGGGGCAGCCAACATTGCGCCCAAATGCAGCGGACGTTCAATGGTGTACTTGCCGCTCTTGTATCGGCAGATTCGTTCGGTCTTATAACGACGGCGTTCATTAAGAGATGTACCAATGAGATCAAGCAATTGGCCGATGTTTAATTCAATACGAAGTTCATGCCAGATCTCACGGGCTGCCAATGGAGAATCACCCATGAGTTGATCGCTATACACAAAGGCCAAGTCACCAACCAAGATGGCAATACCCTCTCCGTATCGGCGAGCCTCTCCGCTACCACCAGTCACTCGATGTTGATCGGCAAAAACTTCGTGGGTCACGGCCGCTCCGCGACGGGTGAGCGACCCATCCATGATGTCATCGTGGAACAAAGCAAATGCATGTAAAAGTTCAAGAGCCGCGCCGGTATCAAGACTGACCTGTGAATCGGGGTCTCCCCCAGCACCAACGAATCCCCAATGGCAAAACGCTGGGCGAAGTCGTTTTCCACCTGAAGCGACCAAGCGACGAATTTCTGCAACCGGACTTGTCAAATCTGAATCAAAACCAGACCAACGGGTTTCCTCAACCTCAAGAAAAGCCGAAAGATGCGCTTCGGTTCGACGCGCGATGTCAACAAGAGATTGCGGAGGGCTTGAACTCACGATGTCAGGTTAGAGGCGACTAGCCCTCAAGTCCGTTCACAACATTGTCGATTTGCAATTTGGCATTGCCAATGCGGTCACGACATAACCGAATGAGCTCGGACGCGCGTTCGACACGACTCGCCAATACATCAACGTCGACGTCAGCTCTTTCAAGTTCGGCCAAAATCGTTTCAAGTTCTTTGAGTGCTTCGGCGTAGCCGATTTCATCTTTATTTGCAGTCATGATTGCTCCTTTAATTCACTGTGCTGGTGACGTCGCCGTCCTGAAGCACCGTTGTCAAAATTTCTCCGGTTGACACATCGCCAACATTGCGCACAATTTTTCCGTTGGCGCCACGAGTGATTGACCAACCTCGGGCTAAAACATTTTTCGGATCAAGCAAACGAACTCGAGATTCAAAGTTGTCAATACGCGAGCTGAGTTCAGCGATTAATTGTGGGCCGCGTCGAGTGAGTCGCGCAATGCGATCACCAAGTCGTTCGTCAGCGCGTTCAACTGCGGTTCGAGTGTGAATACCAATCTCGCGCGCCACATTGTTGAGGCGATTCGTTGAATCAATCAGTTGTTGTGTTGCTAAACGGGCAATTGCTTCCCAATTAGCCTCGGTTTCATTGATGAAATCGTTCACTCGCCCAATAAGTGCCACCGCACAGGCCGTTGGCGTTTTGTGGGCTTCAAACGCCACATCATCTGCAACGTGACGATCGATCTCGTGACCAATACCCGTGAATACTGGCAATGAAGATTCGGTAATTGCCAGTGCGATAGATTCGGCATCAAACGTTGAAAGTTCGGCTTTACTTCCACCACCGCGAATGACCACCAACGCATCTAAGTCTTCCCGCTGACTCAAACGAGAAATAGCCTGCGTGATTTCGCGAACTGCGTTATCACCTTGAACACTCACATTTGCGAGATGCAAATGAAAACCAATATCGCTACTTTCAATCTGATTCTTAAAGTCGGCCCATGCCGCACTTGTTCCACTCGTAATTACTCCCAGCCGTAATGGGGCGGGCGAAATATCTACTTCTCGGTTGAGATCAAACACACCCATTTCTTTGAGCTTGCGAATCAACTCTTCACGTTGCAGAGCAATTTCGCCAAGTGTGTAATTCGGGTCAATGCCACGCATAATCATTGACAACTTGCCAAAGGCGGCATAGAAATCAAGATTGCCGTAAATGCGAACCTTGACACCATTCACAAGATCAAGGCCGTTCTTCATCAAGACGGGACGCATCTTGGTCATTTCGCCGCCCCACAAGTTGACATTCAACTGATTGCGCTTGCCGTCTGGAGTCTGCTCAACCAACGTGAAGTACGTGTGCGGACCTTTCTTGCTGAGTCCAGAAATTTCGCCCCATACCCACAAGCCAGAGTCGAAGTTGTCATTCAGGACCTCGTTGATGACGTCCGCCAATTCAGAAATTGAATAGGTCAGCAAAACTTCGTTGTCGAATTCGTCCTCGAACTCGTCAAGGTCATCGTCTAGAGCATCGTCGTCAAAGTCACTGGGCATAGCAATTAAGAGTCTGCCCTATGGCGATGTAGTTTGGAAGACGTGACTGGAACACTTGTGATCTTGCGCCATGGCGAAAGTACCTGGAATCAGAAGAATCTCTTTACGGGCTGGCACGATGTGCAGCTCACCGACAAGGGTCGTGGCGAAGCCGTCGCTGCGGGCCGCACCATGCTTGAGGCGGGGTTGTACTTCGATACTTCGCACACCTCACTACTTGAGCGGGCCGTATTGACCTGCAATATGGCCCTCGAAGCAATGGGTCAGGTGTGGTTGCCCGTGAACCGAACCTG
>CALPPJ020000041.1 GCA_943325425.2 Bifidobacterium breve
CCAGGAATTGCCGCCCTCAGCGCCGGAGGCGTCACTTTGGTCTTGGTCGGCCCCGAAGCCGGCCCCGATGTGGCTGCGTACCTTGCCCAGCACGGTAGCGGAGTCCACCACGTGGCCATCGAAGTCCTCAACGCTGGCTACGCCCACGCCACCTTGGAAGCAGCCGGCAGCGACCTCTCGCCCATCGTTATTGACGAGCATGGCCATGAGCAGTTCTTCACGATTCGTGATTCCGAATCGGGAGTGCAATTGGGCTTCATCGCCCGCACTGGCCACCGGGTCGGGGTGGCGACGCAAAACATTCTTGAGTCGTTCAAAACTCACTGACGAGCACTAGTCTGATCTCGCACGACAGTTACCGGGACCTGATGGCTCTCTCGCATCCGTTTGATCCTCGTTGTGCGCTGGCAAAAATTGAGAATTTCTCACAGAAGGGTTTACCCCGTGACGCGCCAGCGCATTGATGTACAACTGATCGATTCAGGTGATCCTCGCATCACCCTCACTCAACCTTCAGATCTTCCCGAAGATCTCCGCGCGTTGATTGATACGCCGCTTGATGAACTCATGGCTCGCGCGCGCGCCATTCGCGATGCCCACCACGGCACCCGAGTCACATTTTCTCCCAAGGTGTTCATTCCATTAACGATGTTGTGTCGCGATAGTTGTGGCTACTGCACCTTCGCTCAACCGCCAGCTCGTCTTGAGAGTCCGTTCTTGTCTCCCGAAGAAGTGTTGAAGATTGCTAAGCGCGGAGCGCGCAACGGTTGTCACGAAGCCCTCTTCACATTGGGCGAAGCACCCGAAGAGAAGTACCAAGTCGCGCGCGATTGGCTCACTGAACACGGTTACGCATCAACCGTTGAATACCTCGCAGCAATGTGCAAATTGGTACTTGAAGAAACTGGTCTTCTCCCCCACGCCAATGCTGGTGCACTAAGCAAAGAAGAGCTTGCAAGTCTGCGGCCGTATTCACCAAGCCAAGGAATGATGGTTGAAACATTGCGCCATGATTTAGCTTGCCACCGTGGTGCACCAGACAAAGATCCCGAGCGTCGCTTAGCAACGCTCAACTACGCCGGGGAATTACACATTCCATTCACGACCGGAATCTTGGTCGGACTTGGCGAAACTCGCGCTGACCGAATCGCAGCACTTGTCGCTATTCGTGATTCGCACAACAAACACGCTGTCGTTGAAAAATCTGGTCGCAGTCGCGGTCATGTACAAGAAGTCATCGTGCAAAACTTTTTGCCGAAGCCACGCACTGGCATGCAGCACGAAGACCCGTGTCCCACTGATGAATTCTTGTGGTCGATCGCGGTTGCACGATTGATTCTTCCGCCCGAAATTCATTTGCAAGCACCACCGAACCTCAGCGATGACTTTGCACCACTTCTTGATGCCGGCATCGATGACTGGGGTGGCGTTTCACCAGTCACTGCTGATCACGTCAATCCTGAACGCCCATGGCCCGACCTTGACATCTTGAAAACTGTCACCGAGTCACGCGGAATGGTGTTGGCTCCGCGCCTCACGTTGTATCCCGAATACATCGTGAGCAAAGACATCAGTTTGTCGCTTGATCCGGCCCGCAGTTTCAATGTTGATCACAATCCATGGATCGACGTCAATCTACGCTTCCCCATTCTTGATCGCTCCGATGCAGAAGGTCTTGGCCGCGATGACCCGGGCGCAATCTGGCCCGAAAAAGTCACTGCAGCCGATGTTGTGCTTGACGGAGCCGAAGTTGTTCTCGTTGGCCATCGTTCAACCCAGTGGTATAGCGGCAGCAACAACAAGCCACCGACCATCATCGCTGCAGGCACACGCACCTCAATTGATCCGCGTTCGCGCATTCACGAAATCATTGAAGGTCATCGCTCTGGTCAAGAAATTGGCGAACAAGAAATCATTGATCTATTCCGTGCCCGCGGACCAGAAGTATTAGCCATTGCCGAATATGCGAACCATCTGCGTGAAGTTGCCGCTGGCGACCAAGTCACCTGGGTTCATAACCGCAATATCAACTACACCAATGTGTGTACTTTCAAATGCAAGTTCTGCGGATTCTCTAAAGGACCGTTGTCATTGAACTTGCGTGGCACCCCGTATCTGCTCACGCTTGAAGACATCGCTCAACGTGCGGTTGAAGCCTGGAATATGGGCGCCACCGAAGTCACCTTGCAGGGTGGTATTCACCCCGACTTTGATGGCGACTATTACTGGCATGTCACGCAGGCGGTCAAAGATGCTGTGCCCGAAATGCACGTGCATGGATTCACTGCTTTAGAAATCACTGAAGGTGCTAAGCGCAATGGCGAAGACTTAAAGACTTACCTCACCAAGATGAAAGAAGCAGGTCTCGCTTCATTGCCCGGAACTGCCGCCGAGATTCTTGATGACGAGGCCCGTGCTGTGTTGTGCCCCGACAAAGTGAATACCGACGAATGGCTTGAGTGTCATCGAGTCGCTCACGAAATTGGACTGCATTCAAATATCACCATCATGTATGGCAGTGTCGAACATCCCGAACACTGGGCTCGACATATGATTCGCACTCGCGATCTGCAAAAGATCACTGGCGGCTTCACCGAGTTCATTCCATTGCCATTCGTGCACATGGCTTCGCCGATCTATTTGCAAAAGCGTTCACGACGCGGACCAACTTTCCGCGAAACAATCTTGATGCACGCCATTGGTCGCATCGCCTATCACGGTCTCATCGACAATGTTCAAGTGAGTTGGGTCAAGATCGGTGTTGAAGGCGCGCGACAGTTACTTCGCTCTGGTTGTAACGACATCGGTGGAACCTTGATGGACGAAAACATCAGTCGTGCTGCCGGCGCCAATCACGGTCAGAAGATGAGCGAAGACAGTTTCAACGCCTTGGTGTCACCGCTTGGTCGAACATTGGCCCAGCGCAATACTGGATACAAACTCTTAAACGCCTAAAGACTTACTTCTCAGCAAGTGCTGCTTTGGCATTTTCAATATCCCGCATCAATTGAGCCTTGAGTTCGTCGATACCCGAAAACTTCACTTCACCACGCAGACGTTCAACAAAATGCAAGGTAGCAACCTCACCGTAGAGATCAAGATCGGTTTCGCCAATCACGTGAGCTTCAATCAACGACACTGGCGCATCAACATAAAAGGTCGGACGGCGTCCGATATTGATCGCCGCGGGGTATACGCGCTCTGGTTGACCCTCGCGTGCTGGGCGCACATACCAACCCGCATACACGCCATCGCCCGGTTGACACAATACTTTTGCAACTTCAACATTGGCGGTAGGAAAACCAATCGTTCGACCACGAGCATCACCATGAACAACTGTTCCGGTGAGCTCGTGCTGCCGTCCGAGATAAATGTTCGCTGCAGCAATATCGCCGTTGAGAACTAACGAACGGATATGCGTTGAACTAGCGGTGACATCATCGTGGCCAGACACCAAGTGACTTGGTTCAACAACGAAACCGTATTGCTCACCAAGTTGTGTGAGCAGTTCAACATTTCCACGACGATCTTTACCGAAGCAGAAATCTTCTCCCACGATCAAACGTTTGACGTTCAATGTGTCGACTAAAACCCTCTTGGCAAAGTCTTCAGGAGTCTCTTCCGCCTGAATGCGATCAAAGGCGATGACGACGACTGCATCAATTCCTGTGCCCTCAAGCAAACGCAGTTTCTGATCTCGGTCCGTCAAAAGTTTTGGGGCTTCGGCCGGGCGAAGAATATTCGCCGGATGAGGACTAAACGTGACAAGTACACTCGCCTGTTTGTCATCACGAGCCTTTTGTGTCACTTGATCGATAATTTCCCGATGACCCACATGCAAACCGTCGTAGGCACCAATTGTGACTACTGAGCCAGAGGTACAAAGTCCTTGCGGTACTGATTTGAGATCACTAATCACATGCACGAGATCAAACGATACTTGTGTACTTCGCCGAGATGCCTGCTCGTGATCCTAACTTTGGTCACAAAAATCTAAATTAGCGGTGCGCTTCTCGTTAACTTTCGGGTGTGATCAGAACTATTGACGGCCGAGCCATATCTGCCCCGACCTTCTCATTGCTGAATGGCTCGTAAACCGCTATCAACCGTTCATCTGCATCGACCACCGCCCACGGGGCTGGGCCGGCGCTGGCGAATAATGCTGCTGGCAACACTTTGCCCACGGCGACCGCCGCCCGAGCTTCGGCATCAGCATCAAATCGCGAAAGTCCACGCACACAATCAATCACTGGTCGCAAATACGACTGAGGATCAGTTGGAGAATTCTCTGATTGCAGTTCTTCAAGAGTGACCGCATCAGAAGTTGTAAAGCGACCAATCGAAGTACGACGGAGATTCTTGAGGTGGGCTCCCCCGCCCATGATGGTTCCGAGATCGGCCGCCAATGTGCGGATATACGTACCACTTGAACAGGTGACGTCAATGTCAACTTCATTGCCACGAACGGCGACTACGGAGAATGAATGCACTGTCACCGGCCGAGCCTCGCGTTCAATCTCGATTCCTTCACGCGCCAATTCGTGTAAACGCTTGCCATCAACTTTGAGTGCCGAAACCATCGGCGGCACTTGCATGACATCACCAAGTAATTGCTGACCGATATCGCCATCAACGATTCCTTGGACTTTTTCTATGGTGAGACCGTCAATGATGTCCGACATGTCAAAGGTCGCAGTTACTTCACCCGAAGTATCAAGCGTCGTGGTTTCAGTACCAAGCACCACTGTTCCGGTGTATGACTTAGACGTGGTGACACGACCGTCAATCATCACGTTGTCGAGAAAGCGCAAAAGCCTCGTGGCATCTCCAACGCCCAGCAGCAACACACCCGTGGCATCAGGGTCAAGAGTTCCGGAGTGCCCAATCTTGCGTTCACCGAGAATTCTGCGAGCCTTGTCAACGACATCATGACTCGTCATGCCGGCGGGTTTGTCAACGACCAGCAGACCATGTACTTGTGCGGGTTTACGCCTCGCCATCGAGATCGTTTACTTCGTGCTCATCGTCAACCATGTCACCGTCAACCATGTCTTCGGGCTCGGGAAAGACTTTCTTCTGCACGTAGTTATCTTCGTTCACTGTTGCCTCGCGGCTGGGACTCGGATTCTCGCGCAAGATTTTTTCGATGCGCTCGGCCGAGCGGATGACTTCATCGGGACGGAACGAAAGGATCGGCGTCTTCTTGGCGCGCACTTGTTTACCGATTGCGCCCTGCAAACGCTTACGGTGATCGGAGAACGCTTGCAGAATCATTGCATCGCCATCTTCGCCAGCGAGCGAATCAAAGAACACAATTCCGCGGTTCATTTCGGGGTCGACTTCAACACGAGTGACGGTGACGAACTCAAGTCGTTCATCATCGATACGCACTAGCTCGTCAGCAAGAACTTCACGAAGAGTTTCGCCAAGGCGCGCGGCCCGCGGATACGCATGGGTCGTCGCATTACGCGACGGGGTGCGAGATTTACCTGAGCGCGAGGGTGGCCGATTCACATCAAGAACGCTACCGCTCGTGAACCGTGGTTCTTAGTCAAAGACTGGTTTTGAACGCAAGGTGCGCTTGAGTTCGGCGACGCCGGGAGTTGTCGCCACGACCTCGACCGCGTTCCACAATTTCAATGCCTCGTCACCACGTGGAATACGGGCAATGACTGGACCAAAGAATGAACCTTCATTGGCTTGGCCAGGATGGAATGTGAGGATCGGCGTACCGACATCTTTACCAGTGCGCTCAAGCGCTACTGAGGTTGATGCAGCGACAACATCATCAAAAGTTGATTGGCCAGTTTGATTGAGCGTCGTGCTGACACCAGCAATGGTGAGACATTCGTCAATGAACTGCGCGGTGTTGTCACGAAACTCGTCGCGACGACCATCCTTGTGTGCCGCGGTGCCAAGCGCTGTGTAAAAACGATCAACGGCTTCGTTTCCTTCATCGCCACCAAAGTGATCAACTAACGCACAGGCAGTTCGCAAGCCGTCGTGACCAGCCGCATGCCCACGTTTGTATTCAACGGTGTACCACTCAGCTGTTTGATTGGCATTCAGAAGTTTGAGCGAAATGGGTTTCCAGGTCACCGAATACTGGCGCAATTCTTGAACTTCTTTGACCCAACGTGAAGTGATCCACGCCCACGGACACATGGGGTCAAAGAAAAATTCAAGGTCGGCAGATGTGCTCGCCATGATCAGGTACGGACAACCAGTTTCTCTTCGAATGTTTCAATGAGGTCACCGGGCTTGAGGTCTTGGAAGTCGCTCAAACCAATACCGCATTCGAAACCTTCGCGCACTTCACGAACGTCGTCCTTGAAGCGACGCAATGACGTGATCGCGCCCTTCCAAATGATGACACCTTCACGAATGAAGCGCACTTTGGTTCCACGAGTGATCTGTCCGGTGCGGACGTAACAACCAGCGATGCCGCCAAGCTTTGGCACACGGAAGACTTCGCGCACTTCGGCTTCGCCGGTGACGACTTCTTCGTATTCGGGAGCCAACATACCGATCATCGCGCTCTCAATATCTTCGAGCAGCTTGTAGATGATTTCGTATGAACGGATCTCGACATGTTCGGCTTCAGCAAGGTCACGAGCTTTACGATCGGGACGAACGTTGAAACCAAGAATGGTGGCATTCGTTGCTGCAGCCAAGGTGATGTCGTTTTCGGTGACTCCACCTACTGCACGGTGCACGAAAGCCAACTTGACTTCATCGCGTTCGAGACGACGCAAACTTTCGGTGACGGCTTCGAGCGAACCTTGTACGTCTGCTTTCAAGATGAGGTTGAGTGTTGCCACTTCGCCAGCCTGAATTTGGCTGAACACATCTTCAAGCTTCACACCACGCTGAACACGAGCGTCACCGCGTTGAGCCTTGGCCCGCAGGCGCTGTTCGCGAGCTTCACCAACAGTACGAGCAGTCTTTTCGTCTGGTGCAACGCGGAACTCGTCGCCAGCCTGCGGAACAGTTGACAAACCAAGAACCTGCACCGGAGTGGATGGTCCAGCTTCTTTGATCTGCTTGCCCTTGTCGTCGATCATGGCGCGCACACGACCCCACGCACCACCAGCAACAATCGGGTCACCGACTTTCAATGTTCCCTTGTCGACCAAGATGGTCGCGACTGGTCCACGTCCGGTATCGAGATTGGCTTCAAGAACAACACCCTTGGCACGGCCAGTTGGATTAGCGGTGAGTTCTTCAACTTCAGCAACGATGGTGAGTTGTTCGATGAGGTCATCAACACCCAAGTTCTGCTGTGCTGACATTTCAACACAGATGGTGTCGCCACCCCACGACTCGGGAACAAGTTGCTGTTCGGCGAGTTGTGCAAGTACGCGCTGTACGTCGGCGTTTTCTTTGTCGACCTTGTTGATGGCAACAACCATGGGCACACCAGCAGCGCGGGCGTGACTAATTGCTTCAATGGTCTGAGGCATCACACCGTCGTCGGCTGCAACCATCAACACAACAATGTCGGTCACTTGAGCACCACGGGCACGCATTTGGGTGAACGCGGCGTGACCAGGGGTGTCAATGAAGGTGACTTTCTTGCCATCTTGCACGACTTGATATGCACCAATGTGCTGCGTAATTCCGCCTGCTTCACCAGAGACAACATTGGCGTTACGAATCTTGTCAAGCAAGGTGGTCTTACCGTGGTCAACGTGACCCATCACAGTGATCACCGGCGGACGCAACTCTTGAGCGGTCTCGTCGTCGTCATCACTGTCGTCGAAGAGGGCCTGCAATTCCATTTCTTCTTGCTGACCGGGTTCGACCAAAAGAATCTCGGCACCAATTTCAAGTGCGAACAATTCCATTTGCTCATCCGACAACGTCATCGTTGCGGTGACCATTTCACCGTTCTTCAACAAGAAGCGCACAACGTCAGCCGCGGTGCGGTTGAGTCGCGGTGCGAACTCTTGCGATGAAACGCCACGTTCGATAACAACTGTGCCCTCGGGGACCGGAGCCGAATCGTCGCTATACGAAATCATTGACGGCTGTAGATCATCCTCACCACGACGGCGACGACGACCACCGCTGCGCGGAGCACGACGTCCACCACTTGGGCGAGCGCCGCCACCAGGACGACCTCCACCACCGGGACGGCCAGCACCGGGTCCACCACCAGGACCGCCGGGTCCACCACCAGGACCGCCACCAGGACCGCCACCAGGACGCTGAGCGCCAAAGGCACCAGCAGGACGAGGACCACCGGCGGGACGGGCGCCACCAAAGGCGCCGCCCGGACGAGGAGC
>CALPPJ020000042.1 GCA_943325425.2 Bifidobacterium breve
CCTGGATTCATTGATGCAGATTCATCGATGGTGCGTGACCTTCTTGAAGAAGCGGCGCGATTCATGGAAGACAAAGTTGCTCCGCTCAACAAAGTTGGTGACAACTTTGGGGTCAAGCTCAATACTGATTCAACGATTACAACTGCACCTGGTTTCCCGGCTGCATATAAGGCGTATGTTGATGCTGGTTGGGGAGCAGTGCCATTTGAGAGTGGTTACGGCGGCGGTGGATTCCCGTGGATGATCGGAATTGCCATTCAAGAAATGATGACCGCGGCCAACATGGCATTTTCAATGTGCCCCTTGTTGACCCAAGGTGCGATTGATGCGTTGATGTATCACGGTAGTGAAGACCAACGAATGACCTATTTGCCCAAGATGATCACTGGCGAATGGTCGGGCACGATGAACCTCACCGAACCTGATGCGGGTAGTGATGTTGGTGCAGTGCGCACAAAGGCAATTAAGAATGCTGATGGTACGTACAACATCACTGGAACCAAGATTTACATTTCGTTTGGCGAACACGATATGGCCGAAAACATTATTCACTTGGTGTTGGCACGTACACCCGATGCGCCTCCTGGAACAAAAGGCATTTCATGTTTCATTGTTCCGAAATACCTTTTGAATAATGATGGATCGCTTGGTCGGCACAACGATGTCAAGTGCGTTTCGGTTGAACACAAACTAGGTATTCACGCCAGCCCAACGTGTGTGTTGTCGTACGGCGACAACGGCGGTGCGATCGGTTATTTGATTGGTGAAGAAAATCGGGGCATGCAGTACATGTTCACGATGATGAATCAGGCTCGTTTGTCCGTTGGTTTGCAAGGACTTTCATTGGGTGATCGCGCCTACCAGCAGTCGTTGCAATATGCCAAAGATCGCCGACAGGGTCGTGCGCCAGGCGCGCCAGCTGGCGAAAGTTCGCCAATCATTGACCATCCTGATGTGAAGCGCATGTTGCTCACTATGAAAACGACTCTTGAAGCATTGCGTCGCATGACCTATTGGAATGCTGCATGCCTTGATGTTGCGAAGCATCATCCCGATGCCGTTGAACGCGAATCTGCATCTGACTTGGCGGCGTTGTTGACACCAATGTCAAAGGGCTGGGGCACCGATATGGGTGTTGAACTCACCGGTATCGCTGTGCAAATTCATGGTGGCATGGGATTTGTTGAAGAGACCGGCGTTGCCCAACATTACCGTGATGCACGTATCACAACGATTTACGAAGGTACCAACGGTATTCAGGCCATCGACTTAGTTGGTCGCAAACTTGGATTACGCGGTGGCGAGGTAGTGAAGCGTCATCTTGATTCGATTGAGACACTCAGTCGAAAGCTTGAAGGTCATTCTGAACTCTCTGGAGTCAGTGTGGCTCTTTCAAGGACTTTGGCCGCTACGCGTGCCGCAACTACTTGGCTAGCTGAACATTCAAGCAACCCACTTGATTCATTGTCGGGTGCAACTCCGTACATGCGATTGATTAGTACTTTGACTGCCGGCTTCTTATTGGCTGACTCTGCGGTGATTGCACAAGAAGCGGAAAGCGAAGTAGGAGCAGATTGTGTGGCTGAGCGAATCGCTTCGGCCCGTTTCTTCTGCGAACAGTTGATGCCACCAGTTGACGGACTTTTGCCAGCAATCACTGGCGATTCTGCATTGTTGATGTCAGCGATTTGATCTCAGCTATTTGAAGGTGTTAAGTCGGCATTGATAACCCGCAGTGAAATTGCTTCTCCAAGTGGCTTGAAGATATAACGCAGATCGCGACCGTGTAAAAAGTGTGAGATCTCTTCGAGAAGCATGTTTCCCTGCATGAAGAGCCGCGACATTCGCATGAGAGGCTCGGCAAACTCGGTTGGAATTCCGAATGCAGCATTCATTTGATCGGCCGTGAATTGTGTGGCGGCGGCATCGGCATTCGCCAGCGCCTTGTGAATATCAGGATCAGTGATCGCAGCCAAATGAAATTCGAGTCGAATACGTCTCTGCTCAAGTCCTTCAGGCGCAATCAATGTTTGCTGATGAGCAGCGGCGGTATGCGCAACTTGATGTCGATGGGCCACCAAGCGGGGATCGTCGTAGTCAGTTGGCGTTGAAACTGAGTATTGGGGTTGAACTTCGACAAGTCCTTGACCATCTTCGGCACGGGACTGGCGGTAAATGGCTCGGAGCAATTTCTCGGCCACATCATTGAAGAGAACTTGACGAGTGCGGTATTCATTAAAGAGGGCGCTTGGTGGTAATCCAGATGCTCGGGAGATGCGTTGCGTTGTGGCGCGTTCAACCCCACCTCGAGCAATAACACGAGCGGCTCCAGTGACGAGTGCATCGCGAGTTTCGTTGTCAGAACGCACGGTGACTGTGCTGGGTTGGCGAGATTCGATCTTGCCCAAACCATCAATTGATGGGTTGGCTAAAACAAAGTGGGCGAGAGGCTTGATGGATTCCCAGTCGGCAAAGTCAAACATGTCGGCTGCGGCGAAGTACAAGCAACCAAGAACGAAACCAATGATCCCAAGTTTTTGAAGAGATGTAACGTCAGAGCGATCATCAGAGATGCCCATGTCTCGTAACCACCCTTGTATTTCGGGCACGATGATTTCTTGTAGTTCAGGAATGCGAGATGAGGCGATCAACAACGCAATACCGGGCCGTAACGGTCCGTGCGGGTTGCTGATCGTTTTGGCCATGATCGCCTGGGCCTCTGCACGACGCGGGCCTGGGTTCATGGCTGGTAATGACGCTTCAAAAAACGCTCGCATCGGACCGCTGATGCGGTGCTGCCAGAGGCCAACCAAGATTTCTTCGTTGTTCTCGTAGCGGGCGTACACCGCTCCGGTCGTCAATTTGGCAAGACGGGCGAGGTCGAGCGCAGTAATGCGGTCGGGTCCTTTTTCTCGTAACAGTTCAAGAGCTGCGTCAAGGAGTAAGTCGTCATTGCGAGCGGCGTCGGCACGTCGACGGGTTTGCACCATGCGGAAAAGTATAGGCAACAATCATAAATATTGGGATTACTTCTAACTTGTACATCCGAGTTGTTGAGTATGAGTTCTGGCGTGACTTACGCCGAGATGGCGTGGGCTTTAAGGTCGGCCAAATTGCAAAACTCGAGAGCCAACATGTGAGTCGCCTCAAGAACAACTTTGGGGGCGACGCCAGCTTCAAAGGCTTCTTGCCAGCGTGAAGCACACAGACACCACTGATCCCCATCGTTGAGACCAGGAAATCCATATTGCGGCATAGGGGTGCTGAGATCGTTGCCCTGATTTTGGCTAAACGTCAAGAAATCGCTCGTGACGCGCACGCAAATGACGTGTACACCAGGGTCATCGCCGCGTGATTCACAACATCCAGTGCGGTAGTAGCCGGTCAAGGGGTCGAACGAGCATGAGGCGAGTTCGCCACCGAGAACATTGCGCTGAGACATGTGGGCAACGCTACCTGTGCTTGAAGGTTGGGGCTTGCTAGAGCGTGCGAGCCCAAGCCAGAGAACTGGTGCCCATATGACCCCGACCCCTGCGAGATAGCGTGACAGGGTCATGTCATCTGCCCCACGCTTCCGTTTTGCTCCTTCACCAACCGGCTTTTTTCATGTGGGCGGCGCTCGAACCGCTCTCTACAACTGGGCTTTGGCTAAACGCCTTGGTGGAACCTTTGTGCTGCGTATTGAGGACACCGATGAAGCCCGCAATCAGCCCGAATGGACTCAGGGAATCATTGACGCGCTGGCCTGGATTGGGGTCCGGCAAGACGACCCGACTTTTGAAGGTCCCTATTTTCAGAGCCAGTACGCCGAGGCGCATATTGAAGCCGCTCAGCGTTTATTCGCCGAAGGAAAGGCGTACTACTGCGACCTCACCAGTGAGCAGATTCAAGAACGTTCGAAGGCCAGTGGCAAACAGGGTTACGACGGCTACTCGCGCGATCGTGGGCTTGAAGCAGGCCCCGGACGAGTATTGCGTTTTCGCGTGCCTGAAGGTCAAACAGTTGTTAACGACTTGGTGCGCGGTCGCGTTGAGTTTGCGAACGAGACCATTGAAGATTTTGTGTTGCTGCGCGGAAATGGTTCGCCGATGTTTTTGTTGGCCAATGTGGTCGATGACATCACGATGCGCGTGAGCCACGTGGTTCGGGCCGAAGAGCATTTGCCCAACACTCCAAAACAGCAAATGATTTGGGATGCGCTTGGTCAAACACCGCCGGTGTGGGCTCACGTTCCGGTGCTCGTCAACGAACAGCGCAAGAAACTGTCAAAGCGTCGTGACAAGGTTGCTCTTGAGCAATTTCGTGATGAGGGCTATTTACCTGAAGCAATGATCAACTATTTGATGACACTTGGTTGGGCGCCGCAGGGCGAAACTGAGATCGTCCCGTGGTCAACGATTGAACGTGACTTCCGTTTAGAAGATGTGAATCACTCGCCGGCATTTTTCGACTTGAAAAAGTTGGCTGCTTTCAACGGTGAGTACATCAGGGCAATGTCGACTGAAGAATTCTTTGCAGCGGCACAACCATTTTTGGTTGGTGAAAACATTCCGTGGATACCAGCTCAATTTGATGAAGCAAAGTTTCGGGCGATGGCTCCATTGGCCCAAACTCGCTTGGTTTTAATGACCGAATTACCGATGTTGGTTGACTTCTTGTTCTTGGACGAGCCATTAATTGACGAAGATTCATGGAAGAAAACATTCGGTTCTCCCGATGGCGTTGAAATGTTGAATGATGCCATTGCTGCATTGTCAACTGGGCTTGACTGGAACCACGATTCGTTGAAGTTGTGCATTGAAGCAACTGGTGCGGCTCGCGGTTTGAAACTGGGCAAGGCACAAGCACCAATTCGTGTTGCGGTCACTGGTCGCACTATTGGGCCGCCACTGTTTGAGGCACTCGAGTTGATGGGTGAAGAGCAAGTGATGGAGCGCTTGCGTGCGGCTGCGGAGCGACTCGCGTCGGCATGACCGAACTGAGTTCTGAGAGCACCGAATCTCCGAACATGTCTCGCGATGAGACTCCTGTCGGAGGAACTGTTGTCGCAACCCTGCAACGACGTGTTTTCAAAGCACCGAAGTGGTGGCGACGCGGCGGATGGCGACGAGCTTTCGGTTGTGTTGCAGTTTTTCTGTCGCTGATTGTTGCGTACTTTGCGATCTCGCTCTTTCAGGTGTGGTCAACGGGGCGTAGTCACCACAGCGGACAAGTTGATGCGATTGTGGTGATGGGTGCTGCGCAATATGACGGACGTCCATCGCCTCAGTTGCAAGCTCGTCTTGATCAGGTGATTGATCTTTGGAACGAAGGTGTTGCACCGACGATCATCGTGACAGGTGGCAATCAGCCTGGTGATCGTTTCACCGAGGCTGAATCGTCAACTAATTACCTTGTGAAAAATGGAGTCCCCGAAGGTGTGATTATCGGTGAAGACACTGGTCGCTCATCGTGGGAGTCATTACAGAATGTCGCTGAATTGGCGCGTGCTCGGGCCATTGGAACCGTCGTATTAGTGAGCGATCCGTATCACAGCCTGCGTATTCGTTTAATGGCTGAAGAATTGGGCTTTCGGGCCTACACGTCATCAAGCACGAAGAGTCCAGTACACGGCTGGAGCAACTTCAAACGACATCTCGAAGAAACGGCGGGCGTTGCGCTCGGCCGAGTTCTTGGTTTTGACCGAGTCGAATCTTTGTTGGGTTGAAACTTTGCTGGGCGAGCGGTTGCCAGGTTTTGCCCACGCACTTGCGCCCGTAGCATTGGGGTTCTTATGAGCCTTCGGGTTCATTGGGGAGTGGTGTAACTGGCAACACAGCAGATTCTGGTTCTGTTATTCAGGGTTCGATTCCTTGCTCCCCAGCCATTGTTTTCTAAAGTACGGTTGGCCCTGTTGTAGTTACTGTTGTAGTTACTGTTGCAGTTAATTCTCACAAGGGGGAACCATGGACCGTCGCAATTTCTTGAGAGCCGGAGTTGTTTCAACTGGGGCGGGAGTGATGTTGCCGACGGCGATGTTCGCTCGGCCTGCGTCTGCACGTTCTGCAGAAGGTTCTGCGACTGCGGGCGACAGTCCGTATGGACCACTGTCAGACACTCCTGACGAAAATGGATTGTTGTTGCCAGCCGGATTTACATCACGGGTCATCGCAGTGTCGGGTGAATTAGTTGGTGAGACTGATTACGCGTGGCATATGTTTCCCGATGGCGCCGGCACATTTGACGACGGCAATGGCGGTTGGTATTACACATGTAATAGCGAAGTGTTTGACTTCATGGCACCGGCGTCTGGTGGAGTTTCAGCAATTCATTTTGATGCGGATGGAAAGATTGTTGATGCCTATCGAATTCTCGAAGGTAGCAATTCAAATTGCGCGGGTGGACCAACCCCTTGGGGCACGTGGCTGAGTGGCGAAGAAAATTTCTCAGGCCAAGGTCGAATTTGGGAATGTGATCCCACCGGAGCTAAATCAGCAGTTGCTCATGAAGCAATGGGGCGTTGGGCTCATGAGGCGGCGGCCGTTGATCCAGATAATCAACAGGTGTATCTCACTGAAGACAATCCAACGGGTGTGTTTTATCGCTACACACCGACTGCTTACCCAGATCTCTCGGCTGGAAAGTTGGAAGCTTGCATTGTTGCCGCAGATGGCAGTGTCACTTGGGGTGAATTGACTGATCCGACGGGCGCAACAGTTCCGACGCGTGAACAAATTTCTGGCGCCACAATTTTCCCGGGTAACGAAGGATGTTGGTATCACCAAGGTTGGGTGTACTTCACATCAAAGGGTGATCACTCGGTACACGGAATTGATATCGCTGCGCAGAAGTACACACTTTTGTGGAAGGGCGACCCGGATGGACTAGGCGTTGAAGGAGCGGTTCTGTCACACGTTGACAACATCACTGTTGATGCTGGTTCAGGAGATCTATTTGTTGCCGAAGATGGAGGCAACATGGAATTGGTCATCATCACACCAGAAGGTGCTGTTGCTCCATTCGTTCGCGTTGTTGGCGAAGGTCATGCGGATTCAGAAATGACTGGACCGGTGTTTAACCCTTCGCGTGATCGTTTGTATTTCTCATCACAGCGTGGTCCGAGCGTGAAGACGCCAAGCGAGATTGTTGCTGGAGCAGTTGCCGTTCCCGAAGGTCCTCAAGCAGGAATGACCTTTGAAATTACGGGACCGTTCCGTGGAGTGATGATGACGACTGATACATCAACTCCACCTGAAACCGAAGCACCAACTGCAACGATCGCCTCGCCAGTTGACACCTTGGTGGCTGCCGCTCCCACAACTGAAGATGCCGAACCTGTCAGTGACGACGATTCGGGTTCGGGCGGAGCGCTTGGTATTGGTATCGGGGTCGTCGTGGCAGCGGCTGCTGTTGGGGGTGTCGTGGCTTTCCGTAAGCGCCGAATCGACGAGGCCTCGGGGGAAAATACGGGCGGTAGTTGATAGGGTTTGACCCGCTACTTGGCCCCATCGTCTAGTGGCCTAGGACACCACCCTCTCAAGGTGGCGGCACGGGTTCGAATCCCGTTGGGGCTGCTCATTGATGGACTCTGACATGCTCGATGATGAGTACCGAGTGATGCAGAGAGAACGGCGATTGTTTAATGGACCTGGGTTTTTCTGTTCAGTGATTGAAATTCCCTTGGATGATTTCCGAGGATGGGCACAGGCCCAATAAAGGACGGGGAAAAACTTGAAGTTTCTTGATCGTGTTTTGCAGAGGCAGCGAATTCGTCGCGTTCGCCGCCACATTCGTGCCGGAGATGTTGTCTTGGACTTTGGATGCAATGATGGTCGTTTGTTTCAGTTGCTGGGACATCTCATGGACGGCGGAATTGGAATCGACCACGAGCCTTGTTCCGCAGACAACTGGAAGGGAATGGGGGAGAACTTTCAATTTCAGTTGGGTGGGCTTGAACTATTGACTCCCGAGAATCTGCCCCGAGTCAATCTCGTTACTGCTCTTGCAGTCATTGAGCATCTTCAGGAAGTCCAGATAAGTGAATTCGCTCGAAGGCTTGCAGAACTCATTGAGCCGAATGGCCGAATCCTGCTGACAATCCCTCATCCAATGGTTGACCACATCGTCCATCTGGGAATGGCCCTGAAACTTCTTTCTGGTGTATCCATTGATGATCACCATGGCTTGGATCCACATACTGCAAAGGATCTCATTGAGAAAGAGGGCTGGCATCTCGAGCATTGGACGAGATTCCAATTTGGATTAAACAATGAAATGCTCTTTTCTCGCACCTCTTCCA
>CALPPJ020000043.1 GCA_943325425.2 Bifidobacterium breve
AAAACTGAAACGATGATCGCTTCCCAACGTACCGAGCGCTTCAAATGACGACGACTCATACCAACGGCGCGTAGAAGGCCAAACTCGCGGGTGCGTTCGAAGACAGAGAGTGCCATGGTGTTTGCAATTCCGAGTACTGCGATGAAGATTGCAAAAATCAACAGACCGTACACAATGGCTAGCAATTGATTGAGTTGGTCTTCTTGGCTCTTTTGGAACTCGGCCTGATCTTGCACTTCGGCACTCGGGAAATCGGCCGCGACTTTGTCGACAGCTTTTCGGGCATCTTCAATGGAAACACCGTCTGCAATGTCTGCACCAATAAAGAAGTCAACGGGCGTAGCCGAAGATACGGCGGCGAGAGTATCAAGACTGACGAGCCAGTTTCCGGCGACTGAAGAATCGCCATAAATTGCGCCAACTTTGAGTGTTGATGTGGTTCCATTTTGCCAGGTGATGTCAACAGGATCTCCGATGTCGACATTGAGGTCTCGCGCAGGATCTGTGTACAACAAGATGGCGCCGTCGTCGAGGCTGTCAATTGAACCCTTTTGAATATCAATATCAACGAGGTCGCCCATTTCGGGCTTGACTGCGCCGATTTGCTTTTCTTCGCCGTTGATGAGTGCTTGGGTGGCGCGGAACGGACTGACCGAACCAAGTTCGGGAAGTTCAGCGAGTCGTTCAGCAAAAGCGACTGGCAACCCTTGGAAACTCATATTGGTAACAAAGAAGTCGGCAGTGACTGAAGCTTGGAGCTGATCGGTGAATGATTTCTTGACCGAAGCGGCAACAACTGAAACCATGCTGACCAATGCGAGACCAACCATTAAGGCCGAAGCAGTTGAAGCGGTTCGGCGGGGAGTGCGTTGAGCATTGCGACTGGCCAGGCGACCTGGAACTGATCGAGTCATGGGTCGAAGTGGGAAAGGCAGAATTCGACTGATGACGCGGCTCACGGGAGCAGCGACTGTGGTGGACAAACTGGCCACACCGAGGAAGAGCAGTACCGCACCTACAGCAGAACCACCGAGTGTTCCGGCAGTTCCACCAGGTTGCACGAAGAGACCAACGCTAAACAATGAGATGCCAGCGAACAAGGTGACCATGCCCACAACGAGACGCTTACTGCGCTGTAAGGCCGAGAACCCAAGTTCGGGTCGCATCGCAGCGACAGGGGGAATGCGACCGGCGCGTAAGGCTGGAACTATCGCCGCGGCGACGGTGACACCGATGCCGATAAAGACCGACAAAATAATGGTGCGGCTTGAAATGAGCAAGTCGGCTGCGGGGAAAGCCGCGCCGGCTGCATTGAATAATGCAGTGATTCCCTTGGCAACACCAAGTCCACCGAGAAGTCCAAGCACAGTTGCGATGATTCCAACGACCAAACCCTCACCGACAATCATCTGATGAATTTGTCGAGTACTGGCTCCAACTGCTCGCAAGAGTGCCAGTTCGCGTAAACGTTGGCTGACGATAATGGCAAAGGTATTAAAGATTAAGAACGCACTCACAAACAATGAAATAGCGGCGAAGCCCAAGAGCACTTTGCCGAAGATGTCAATGATGTCGTTAATGGCTCCGGCAGTTTCTTTTGCTGATTGCTCGCCAGGAATGACTTCGTACCCATCGGCCAGCACGTCAGCAATTGCTTGTTGAACATCATCGCGTGAAGCTTCAGGAGTGACACCCACGTAAATGCTGTCGGCTTTATTGTCGGCACCTAAGAATTCATTGGCGGTCGCTGGATCAAATGCACTCACGCTTGCTCCACCACCACCTGATGTAGAACCAGTTCCGGTGAGACCGACCAGAACGAAATCATCTTTTCCGGTTGGCCCAACAATGGTGACGGTATCGCCAATGACAAAACCGGCTCGTTCGGCTGATGCTTTGTCGATAGCAACTTCGCCAGCCTTGGTGGGGATGGCACCTTCAAGAAGGGTGCGACCGTCAAGTCCGTCGGGTCCATTCCAACTAATACCGAATGCTGGACCAGATGTTTGTAGCGGGTCGCCATTTTCTTTGATGATTGTTGATTCACGGATGATGTTTGCCTCCACGAGGCGAACACCATCAATGCCTTCAATATCTTCGATGATTGAAACGGGCACGGGGTCACGTTGTGCTCGTGCGGCATCACCGAAGGCAATCGTTGAACGAATTTCTAAGTCAACGTCACCGCGCAATTCTTCAAACAAGTTATTGATTGCGCCTTTCACACTGTCGGTGAGAATGAAAGCCCCCGAGACGAAAGCGACTCCGCTGACAACCGCGAGAATGGTTAAGAGAATTCTAAATTTGCGCGCTAAGACGCCGCGCAGGGTGAGTCGAACAACGGGGGAAGCCATCATCAACTTCCGAGACGCTTCATGCGGTCAAGGACTATTTCGGCAGTCGGGTTTTCAACTTCGTCAACAACTTTTCCGTCGGCCAAGAAGATCACTCGATCGGCATAGCCTGCGGCGACCGGATCGTGGGTCACCATTACGAT
Organism: Bifidobacterium breve; assembly: GCA_943325425.2. Taxonomy (GTDB): domain Bacteria; phylum Actinomycetota; class Acidimicrobiia; order Acidimicrobiales; family Ilumatobacteraceae; genus Casp-actino8. The sequence goes on from CALPPJ020000043.1 coordinate 2,498, forward strand.
GGTTTGACCTAAGTCGGTGACAGCGTGCTTCATGAAGGCCAAAATCTCGGCTCCCGTTTTGCTGTCAAGGTTTCCGGTTGGCTCATCCGCAAAAATAATTTGTGGGCGACTGGCCAGTGCGCGAGCAACAGCGACACGTTGTTGCTGTCCGCCTGATAGTTCGCTCGGACGATGGCTTAAGCGATTGCGCAAATTCATTTTGTCAATGACAGTGTCGAGCCATTCTTGGTCGGGCTTGATTCCGCCTAAGTCCATGGGCAGCGTGATGTTTTCTAATGCAGTCAACGTAGGAATCAAGTTGTATGCCTGAAAGATGAATCCAACCTTTTCGCGACGGAGCGATGTGAGTTTCTTATCATCAAGTTGTGCAAGATCGGTATCGCCGATGATGACGCGACCACTCGTGAGCGAATCAAGGCCGGCGAGGCAGTGCATCAATGTGCTCTTGCCAGATCCAGATGGTCCCATGATCGCAGTGAATTGACCGAGTGCGAAATCGACTGTGACATCATCGAGGGCACGAACTTCGCTGTCGTCTTTTCCGTAGATCTTGGACGCATTGATGGCGCCGGCAGCGGCCGAAGTTGAAACTTGAGTCATACCTCTATTCTGCCTATGGTTTTGCTCATATATGACGCGTGTCTTAGGGTGACTTCGTGCACGCTTCGGGCTTGATTATTGGTCGTTTTGATCCACCCCATTTAGGGCATTCGTACATGATTGAGTGGGCTCGCGAAAGGTGTGAACAGTTGGTGGTTTTCGTGAACACCAAACAGGGTGAAGCCGCCCCTGGACACCTGCGGGCGCAGTGGCTTCAAGATCTACACCCCGAAGTGAAGGTCGTGCAGGTAGAACACGATTTGCACAACGATTGGGACGACCAAGAGTTGTGGGCCAAGTGGATCAATCTGCTGCGTTCAAAGTGGCCGTTAGCCAACGGCCCTGAAGTGGTCGTGTCGAGCGATTTCTATATTTCTGAACTTGCTCACCGCTTGGGGGCTGAGGCTTTGGTGTGCGACCCCGAGCGGATGAATGTACCGATTAGCGCAACCCTGATACGCAACGACCCAGCCACCCACCTTGAGCGCTTAGCGCCGTCGGTTCGCGACTGGGTCGAACGAAACTGGTTAACGAGTTAAATACTGGTTGGTTTATTTGTTGGGTTGGGGTAAAACTCGCAAGTACGGCTTAACGGTCGTCCAGCCTTGCGGGAACAAAGTCTTGGCTTCATCATCAGAAACTGCGGCGCCAATGATGACATCGCCACCGTCGGTCCAGTTGGCCGGGGTGGCAACTTTGTACTTGGCGGTCAACTGCAATGAGTCAATGACTCGGAGAATTTCATCGAAGTTACGACCCGTTGAAGCGGGGTAGGTGATGGTGAGTTTGATCTTCTTGTCGGCGCCGATGACGAACACGCTGCGCACGGTCATCGTGTCGTTTGCATTTGGGTGAATCATGTCGTACAAATCGGAGACCTTGCGATCGGTGTCGCCGATCATCGGGAAGTTCACCGGGGTTCCTTGGGTTTCGCCGATATCGCCTTCCCACTTCACGTGGCTTTCGACAGAGTCAACTGAGAGACCGATGACTTTGACATTGCGCTTGTCGAATTCAGGCTTGATCTTGGCGACATAACCAAGTTCGGTGGTGCACACCGGGGTGAAGTCTTTGGGGTGGCTGAACAACACGCCCCATGAATCGCCAAGCCATTCGTGGAAACTGATGGTTCCTTGGGTGGTTTCGGCGGTGAAATCGGGGGCGGTATCTCCGAGACGAACGGTCATGGTGGATCTCCTAGGTTGTGGCTCGGACAGGCCGAACCGATGACAAGAAGGACTCTACGAGCAATTCCCGACAAAACCACTCGGGTATTGGTTTGGGATCGGTCGGGTCCAAGATTGGCGTAATGTCGCACTATGACGATTGATCGTGTTGCCACCGACAAACTCCTCACCACTACTCGCTCAGTACGTAAGCGACTTGATCTCACGCGCGAGGTGGAACCCCAGGTGATTCAGGACTGCATAGACATTGCGATGCAGGCTCCCACCGGAACGAACGCTCAGAACTGGGCCTTTGTAGTCATTACCGACCCTGCCAAGAAGAAGTTCATCGCCGATGCGTATCGCAATGGCGGAGAGATGATGGCGGGTTCGGGTTATCCGCCGCCGCTCGAACCTGGCGATCCGCGCGAACATGTGATGCCCAAAGTGATGGAGTCGGCGGGCTACCTCGGCGAAATTCTTGAACAGGTACCAGTGTTCGTTATTGCTTGTGTGCGTGGCCGCGTTGAGTCGGTGCCAATGGTGATCGCTCAAGCCAGTACGTATGGATCAATTCTTCCGGCAGCGTGGAGCTTCATGTTGGCATTGCGTTCACGTGGACTCGGAACTGCTTGGACCACAATTCACTTATTCCAAGAACAAGCGATTTCTGAGTTGCTGGGTATTCCAGCAGATTGGACTCAGACAGTTCTCTTTCCAGTGGCGTATTACACCGGTGATGATTTCAAACCGGCGCATCGTTTGCCGTCAGACACCATGACTCACTGGGATTCGTGGGGGACTCACCGTTGAGCGTCAAGGTTGAGCCAACTCACCTTGGTGAACATTTAGCTGGTCGCGAGTTTGTGTATTTGATTACCAACAATGGCGAGCGTTCGCATGTCGTTGCGCTGCGTCCTGATCTGAACAATGACATCGCTCGCTTCGCAAATACTGGTCGTACGCCTCTGGCAAATGTTGCTGCGAATAGTTCAGTGACGCTCACGTGGCCGCCGTGTGATTCAACGCAGACTCATGAGCACGCCAAGTACTCGGTGGTCGCCGATGGCGTGGCGACGATTGTCGGTGATGAACTGTTGGTGTCAATCACCAACGCTGTTTTGCACCGCCCTGCTTAGGGTTATACGACGGTGCTGATGTAGCCGTTGGCATCAACCAAAATGTCGGCGATGCCATAGACGTAGAAGCAGACGGTGCCCCGCGGTGATACCGGAGCGATGACGGCATTCGGAATAGTTTGGCCAGCAACGAAATTGAGGTTTGATGCATTGGGTCGACTGTCGCACGGATACACCGTGACGTAACCGCCGTACGACGATGTTGAAATTCCGAGTGCCGTGACATTCAGCGAAACTGCAGCAACTCCGCTCGCGGGAATCCCAGAAGTTCCGGCGATTGTGATTTCAAGTGGAGTGCCGGTTCCAGCAATGTCACCGACAGATTGTGCAGCAACACCTCCGTACCCTGAACGAGTGTCGGCGATACGTTGAGGCGAAATCGCGTTAAAGCCAAGGTCTTTTTCAAAGTGGCCGTTCACATCAGCGATGACATGAGCTTGCCCAAAAACATAGAAACATACGGAGCCATTGTCTGATACTGGAGTAACTACTGCGTTCGGAATTGTTTGGCCCGTCCTAAAGTTCAAACTAGAGACCTCCGGACGAGTGCCGCACGGGTATACCGTGACGTAACCACCACTGTCTGGAGCTGTTGTACTAGTGACAGTGACGTTCAACGAAATTGCGCTGACACCACTTGATGGAATGCCGTTGCGACCCAAAACCGAAACTTCAAGTGCAGTCCCAGAGCCGTCGAGTTGTCCAACGCGAGTGAGATCACGTCGAGTGTCAAGAAGGCGCGAAGGTGTCGTGGGGTTAAACCCATTGCCATCTAAGAGTGATCCGCTGATGTCAGCGATGATGTCGACAGCGACGCTACTGAAAAAGCACACGCTTCCGCGTGAGGAAAGTTTGGCGATGACGGCATTAGGGATGGTATCCCCAACATCAAAGTTGAGGCTCGAAACATCGGGACGGCTGTCGCATGGATAGACCGTGATGTACCCCGAACCTTCAGCATTTGTTGCGGTGATATTCAATGACACCGCAGTCACTCCAATAGTTGAAACACCGTTCCTTCCAGCAATTTGCGCTTCAAGGACGTAATCGCCACCGACCTTGCGAACTGGCACTCCGCCTTCACCGTTACGCGTATCAATAATTCGTAGAGGATTGATTGGTCTCATGACGGCTGGCGAAGTTTCGACACTGAGATTTGTGCCAGCAACCATTAATAAGCGATTGGGGGACCCAACACCTGCATCTATAACTACTCCTGAAGTGGCATCAGTGTTTAACAGGTTAATGATTTGTGCTGGAATCGCAGACGGGAAAGATGTCAAGGCGATTGCTACTGCGCCCGCAACATGCGGCGAAGCCATAGAAGTACCACTCTTTGTAACATGGTCATACGAAGGATTTGAACTTGCACCTTCGATGTCATAGCCAGGAGCGAAGATGTCAAGGCACGTTCCAAAGTTTGAGAAGGATGCTCGTACATCTGAGCTGTCGGTTGCACCAACGGTAATTGCAGTTGGTTCACGGGCTGGGGAAACCTCGCAGGCAGGCTTGGTGTCATTCCCGGCCGCCACCACGATGACTATTCCGAATGAGACCAAGCGTGCAACAGCGCTGTCAAGCGTTTCACTTGCCGAGCCACCCAAGCTCATATTGACGACAGCACGCTTGCCATTGAGCGGATAGTTGGCGATGTACTCGAGTCCCGCGAGAACATCTATTTCTGATCCTTCCCCAGAGCAGTCCAAAACTCTGACTGGGACAACTAGCGCATCGGTAGCGACACCGTATGAAGTTCCGACCGCGGTAGACGCGACATGGGTGCCATGGCCGTGGCAATCAACCGTGCCGTTGCCATCATCTAAGGCAGTGAAGCCAGGGCGTAGTCGATCGGCAAACTCGGCAATATTGGCGATGCCGGTGTCGACGATGAATACGACTGCGTTACTTCCTCTGTTGGAGGTAGACAATTGTCCATCCAAAAGGTTGGAAGTTTGATCGATGCGATCGATGCCCCAAGAGTTAGCCATTGTCGTTATCCGCATCATGGTGCGTGGAGTTACTGCATTTGAACTTGCGGATACCGGCCCACTACCAACGGGGTTCTGAGCGACAACGGTGAATGTATAAGAGGTGCCATTGGTGAGATTGTTGACCACACAGTTCAACGGTCCAAACGACCAGACACAAGTTTGACCTCCAGGCGACGCCGAGACCGTGTACTGGGTAACGGGGTAGGTGGGATTGGCAGGCGCATCCCACGAAACTTCAACTTGATTGCCACGCGAGGCAATTGCGCGGACGTTAGTGGGAGCAGTCGGCGGGAGTGGCAACTTTAGATTCCAAGTGAGGCTGACATTTCCAGTGAGTCCAGCAAAACCATCAATGGCAATGCGGTAGCGCTTTCCCTCCAGTGCCGCAAAACTAACTTCGCTTGTTTCGTTCGAGTTGTCGTCATCGTTGGCGGCTATCAAAGTCAGATTGCTCAGGTCATCGCCGGTGTAGACGGCAAGGATGGTGTCAAAGTTTGAACCATCAGTACTGATGATTAATTGACCATTGGCTGGAGCGGTGTAGGTGAACCAAACGGAATGTGATGCAACATTTCCGAAGTGCCCCGGCTCATTGAGTTCTGCGCTTGCGAAGGTGGTCTTTGAT
>CALPPJ020000044.1 GCA_943325425.2 Bifidobacterium breve
CAAAGCTCCACAACGCATCAATGAGATCGCGTTCACCCGCAACAACGCCAAGAGTTGCATCATTATGACCAGCCATTGCTTTGGTTGCTGAATGCAAAACCAAATTCACACCGTGATCAAGCGGACGTGAACCAAGTGGTGTCGATAACGTCGAATCCACAACAGTTATTGGGCCTTTGATTGAACCCAAGTCATCAAGATCAACAATGTCGAGCAACGGATTCGCTGGTGTTTCGGCAAACACCATCATTGTTCGACCAGGAATCACTGCTTCAGCAAATGCACCGAGCTTCGTGCCGTCAACAAATGTGACATCAATGCCGAATCGCGGACACACACCAGCAAGCAACTGCATCGTGCCGCCGTACAACTGCTTCTGCGCAACGATGTGATCGCCCTTTGAACACAAACCAAGAATGACACCAGCGATTGCGCCCATTCCAGATGCATACGCGCGTGCTGCTTCGGCACCTTCAAGTTCGGCGACTGCACTTTCGAAAGCTTGCACTGTGGGATTGCCATGGCGGCCATAAAACTTGCCCGCTTTGGTTGAGTGCGCCATCTTGCGACCTTCTTCAAGCGAACCCATCTCGTAGGTCGTTGAAGCGAACATGACCGGAGCCATCGAGATCTGATCGTCGGGGCGACCCGCACTAATCGCCAAAGTCTCGGGCTGAAGTTCTGATGGTTCGTGATTTGGTGATGTGTTCATGGTGATTCCGAGCATTGAAAGCACTCCTAGTCAACCATCAAACGACTGGTCAACGAACCCGAATTACCGACGAATCACCGAATTATCTGGCCCTCGTCAGAAAATTTCAATTATGACAAACAAACTTTCAAGAAAAGTGCAACGTGTCGTCTTTTAAATACTCACTACCCATGACAACAAATAGTGCTCAAGTTCCGAGCACTCCCTACCGATAAAGGCGATAACTGTCATGACACTTATAGAGAACCACTTCCCCAGATCAATCGAATCACAGCTTCGTCCCACCGTGGCCGGAGCTAATGAACAACACCCCGAAGGCGAATCAACCCCTCGAGCGTTGGTGACTCTGATCCACAACTCCGACCGCCGTTCGGTCGAAGCCGCCCTTCAGCGCATCGGCTACGTGGTGCGCTCAACCAACGATCACGCGGCCGCCGAAGTCATGCTTCGCTCATTTGCCCCCGACCTCATCGTGATTGACGCTCGCGACGCTTACCCGCTTCCGAACAACCTCATGATTCAACTGCGTCGTTGCCCCGAGATCTACATCATCGTTGTTGGCGCTAACTCTGACGATCAACGTATGACCGTTCTGCGCAATGGCGCCGACCACGCACTTCCTAGCGAAGTCTCACCCGACGAAGTTGCCGTACGCTGCCAATCTTTGATGCGTCGCTCTCGCCAGTTTGCTCAAGCAATTGCCAGTGATGGTCAACCCAAGAACCTATATTTTGGCCCGCTTGATATCGATTTTGGCCGGCGCGAAATTCGCGTCAACCGCTACCCCATCGCGTCAACTCGCCTTGAGTTCGATTTGTTCTCGCAATTGTGCCTACGCCCGCTTGAAGTGTGTAGCCGAGTTGAACTTCTGGAAAGTGTTTGGGGTCCGCACTGGGTCGGCGACACTCATGTTGTTGACGTTCACTTGTCAAACTTGCGTCGCAAACTTACTGAGCGAGCACCAGAGTTACGTTTCCTGCACACGGTACGTGGCATCGGTTTCCGTCTTGCTGATGACCTTTTGCAATTAGCGAAGCATGATCTTGCTTCATCACGTTTGCTCGAATCTCAAGCTGCTTCAAGCAATACCTGATTAGGCATACTCGGCGGTCAACCACCATTGACCGGCCGCTACTTCAGCAAGATACGCACACTGCCCGTCGGGCTGTTCGATTACCAACTGGAATCGGGCAACCCGACGAGCGCGTTGATCCCACCAACGCTCATCAACTGGCCACGGCCCGGCCCACGCCACAATGCGATACGACTGACCACGTTGCAACAAAGTTGTCGGCGTAGCGCTCACCAGTCCGCGTCCATTCACGGCGACGACCCGACCATGGACATCGGTTACTTCAACAAGCAATGGGTCGTGATGCACAACTGCGGGCGTGGGCGCAGGTAACGAACCAGGCCATTCTGCAGCATCGGCATCATCATCAGGGCGCAAAACAAGTTGCTGCCCGACACCTCCAGAATCGGCGCTGCCAATATCAGCGAAACACACCATCTCGTACACCTCGCGTGGGTCGCGTCCACCCCGCCACGACGCAACCGTGACGCTCTGTGGTCCTAGCAAACCAATGACCCGTGTGATCGCCCGTGTTGCATTGTCGTCGGCTTCTGATCGACCACCCCAAAAACCAACTTGTGTGCCCGCATCAGAACGAATATCAATCGGGGTGACCCGCAACAAAGTGACACCAGCCGTTGGAGGTTCGGAGCCGTTGATCCAACCATCAAGTTGCCAACGCACACGATCAAGCAATGTGGCCGAGCGCATTCCTTCGGCCCGATACCACACACGTTGTGAACTTTCACCGTGCTCACTCTCGGCTTCAACTTGTACACGCGTACATACTTGTCCACGTTCGTGAAAGTAGGCACCTAATTCATCGGTGAGTGCTTTGGCCGCAAAGACCAGCATGTCCAGTTGCAACAACGGATCATCAAAGACTCGAGACATTGTTAGATCAGGTGGTGGCGGAATTGTTGATGGTGGCGTGTCGTCGGTGCCATTCGCCAATCGATACAGAGTTTCTCCGATCGCACCGAAACGCCCCACCAGATCGGTCACCGACAAACGAGCAATATCACCAAGTTGTCGCAAACCAAGTCGTTCCAGAAGATCAACTAAGTCTGGCGAACATCCGGCAACTGCAGTTAAAACTTTCACCGCATACGGCGCCAAGAATGTTGCAGTCGCTTCGTGTCCAGGCTGAATAACCACTGGTTCTCCTCGGCGCGATGATGAACGCGCGGCCAATGTTGCAGCGATACGACCATCGGCAATACCAACGCCCAAACCTCCACCTGCTGCGATGACCTCATCAACATTCAGACCCTGATTGACATGAGACAAACCTTCGCGCGCCAATGTAAGTAGGCGCACTGCCAAAGCATCGTCGCCGCCGACGTAACGCGATGGTCCACGTGTGGCTAATAACAATGATCCTGGATTTTCAACATCAATCAGTGGAACCAAAGCACCTATTGACTGCACGAGCGGTTCGTACATACGCGCATCACGATCAGCGTTAAACGGAACGATAACTAAATGCGGGCATGCGCCTTGTGCTTGCCGTCGTCGCTGCCCGGGACGAACTCCTTCATGCCAAGCCAAAGGTGAACAGGACAAAACTCGTTGCGCGTGAAAAACCGCAAGTGGTTGTGCGACGTGAAAAGTTTCGGGCTCATGCAAGATTGCTGCAGAAATTGGCCACGCCGGAGTATGCAGAACCGCGCAACGCGGTGGCTGAATAGCGACCATCGATTAACCAACGCGACGCAACGGAATAACCACGCCAGTGTTTTCTGCTGCTTTTTCAACCGGACTCAATTGCCCCTGATGATCAGGCAACCACACCTGCTGTTCAGTTGTGCGGGCCCTTCGGCGACCATCAAGTTGCAACAACACTTGACGTCGTTGCAGATGACCGTAACCCAAACCAACACCTTGCCATTGTTGAGTTGTCGCAGTAAGTCGTACATCAGCCGACAATGAACTCGCCAAAGACTTTGCTTCACCCACAACAACCAAAACACCACCGCGCGATTGCACCCGAGTTTGCAAACGGCGCAATAACGATGTCGACAATGAACTCACAACGCGTTGCCCGAGTAACAGCACATCAACTCCGTCAACCAGAGCCGATAACGCCGCTGCGGCATCGCCTTGTTGTCCAGATGTTCGCGAAGCACCTGTTGGGTCGGCAACAAAAACCGTTCGCTCAAGTGCAACACCTAAATCGGCAGCGGCTTGCACTCCACAACTCGGCAAGCCCACAACACCGGCCCACGAACCCGCTCGGGTCGGAGCCACCAAAACCGCCAAAGCACACGACATCGCCGCCGAACCCACACACACCACGGTGTGCCCACGAGTCAACGCCAATGGAGTGGGGTCGTCAGCGTTCAGCCCAAAAAGTGGAGCGAGAGTTTGATGAACGGGCAATAAGCGCTCGCGCGCCAGGCTCATTTCAGACAGGGGACCCGACAACGATGGCGAGAGAGATGAAACACGAACCGACGACATGCCCCCGACTCTAGCGAACAGGTGTTCGTAAGTTTCAGGCGGATTTTTTCTTGAGTTGATCGAGGAACTCGATGAAACCCCGAGCGCCCATCGCGAAATGGTCGGCCCCCAGGTCACGAGCGTGCTTCTCGTCCCGAATCGCACCTCCGCCTAAGACCACCGGCACATCAGAGCCAATTGCCGCCCGCAGAGAGGTCAAGGTGGCAGCCGCTGCAGCTTCAGACTCAACTGACGTCACGCTCACACCCACGGCAACCAAATCGGTCATTTTGCTGGCGGCGTGCACGAACGATTGCGCTGGGGTGTCCCCGCCCAGGTCGAGCACTTCCCATCCCTGCAGACGCAACAAGTCACCCAACATCGCCAAAGCCAATGCATGGCGCTCACCAGTTGGGCCGCCAATCAACACCTGGCCGCGTCGGCGACCTCGTGGCCGTGGACTCATCTGACCCACCAGACGAGTCGCGATCGCGCTGGCCTGATGTTCAATCGCAATATCAATTTCACCGGCCGCCCACGATGCACCAATTGACGCAATGGCCGGCGACAGAATTTCGAGGTACACCCGCTCAACATCAGCGCCTGCATCAACGGCTCGCTTAACAACTTCTAATGATCCGCTCGAATCTCCGGCGATCAAACACCGTTCAAGTTCTTCGGCATAGTTCGTCGTGCGACGCGCATCACCCGAGGTGGTCGTGCATTTCTTGGGCTGATTCTTTGCCTCTTGGAACTGCCGCAGCGCTTCTCGCGGCACATGCCACACTCCGCTGACTTGGTAACCCTCTAAACGGCGGCTTTTCACATAGCGGTAGACCGTCATGTAGCTCACGCCGAGGACCTCTTTAACCTCGTCAAGTGTCAGTACATTTGTCTCCACAGCCACAGGCTAAATGCACCTCACTGTGCGTGAGAGATTGTGCGATGACAAATAAGTCGCCTACCAAAAGGACTTTTGGCCCTATTCAGGACCGCTTCACGACCTGTTACTGGCCTGTTAACCGAGCGCGAGCCGCTCGGCTGCGTTCAATCAAATGTGCTGGTACACGGCTATCAATCACCACTCCGCCTTCAGAAGGCGCACTGCTAGCAGCCGGCGCTTCTTCGGCTGCCACCAGGTCTTCAAAGGCTGGCGGAACCATTCCGGGTTTCCAGTACTGGTACAAATCACGAACGATGTCTTGTAAACCAGCCGAATCAAAACCCTTTTCGAGGTCGACCGTAATCATGTTCTGGTACACGTGAACTCCAGCCACACGACCAGTGGCGAAGAGGCGGCGGGCCAATTCAGCCGACGGGGTGATTGACGAAAGAGCGTGCGCATTGGTGTCGGACGATAAGAAACTCTCGTGCCCCATACCCGACAAACTGCGGTTGGCCTCAAAACGGACGATTCCGGGGCGACGACTTTGCTTTTCAACGACGACAACAGGCTGACCCATGAGACAACCTTAGTTCGCACGCGGTACGGTCACAGCACTGTCTCTATTTTCGTCAATCATTTCACTTGTCACACAGGAGCACCAGAACATGTCTCAACCCACTCTCGAGCAATTCCAAGCCGATGCCCTCGCCTTTTTGGAGGCCAATGCCCCGCGTAAAGAGGCTGAGAAGAAATTCGTCTGGGGTGAAGGGGCCGACAAGGTCGCGATGTTTGAAGAAAAGGATCGCCAGTCAGAAAAACTCGATGTTGCTGAAGCGTGCGCATGGCGACGAAAGAAATTTGATGCTGGCTTCGGATACGTCTTTGGATCCGAGCAATACGGTGGTCGTGGATTGCCGGTTGCGTACTCACGCGCCTATGACGCGCTCGAAGCAAAATACGAAATCCCGAATCAGAGTTGCTTCACCATCGGACTCGGCATGGTGGCTCCCACCATCGTTGACCATGGATCAGATATCGCTCGCGAACTGTACGTGCGCAAGATGTATCGCGGTGACATCGTTGGCTGTCAGTTGTTCAGTGAACCAGGTGCTGGTAGCGACCTTGCAAACTTGAGCACAAAAGCCGAACGCGATGGTGACGAATGGATCATCACTGGTCAAAAAGTGTGGACAAGTGGAGCGCACTACAGCGACATCGGCGAAATCATTGCGCGTACCGATTTTGATATGCCCAAACACAAAGGTCTCACCGGGTTCATTGTTGACATGCATGCTCCAGGTGTTGAAATTCGCCCGTTGCGCCAGATGACTGGTGGAGCGAGTTTCAATGAAGTGTTCTTCACCGAAGTTCGCGTTCGTGACGATCATCGACTCGGTGATGTCAACAATGGCTGGAATGTGGCACTCACAACTCTCATGAACGAACGCGCCGCAATCGGTGCCGGTGGTGGAGGCGGAGGCTTTTTCACGCGCGTCATCGAGATGGTCAAGTTTTACGAACTCGACAAAGACCCCGTCGTACGCGATGAACTCGCCAAGATCATCATTCACAACAAAGTCGCGGGTTACAACAACCAACGCGCGATGGACAAGATCAAGTCTGGCCAAATGCCTGGACCAGAAATGAGCATGGCCAAACTGGCTGGCACTGCCAACATGATGCGCCTCGGTGATTTCGTTTCAATGGTGCTCGGACCAAAACTCATTGCCGATAGTGGCGAATGGGGCACGTATGCCTGGAATCAATTGATTCTTGGTACACCTGGCGGACGTATCGCTGGTGGCTCTGATGAAGTCATGCGCAACATCGTTGCCGAACGAGTTTTAGGTATGCCCAAAGATCCGGGTATCGACAGCAAGAGTGCCTTCAAAGACCTCAAAAAATAGTTTCTGGTGGCAGGAACTGACGGTTTCCCGTCATTTCCTGCCACCAGAAAACCCAATGGGTGTTGTGAGGTCAGTGTGAGAAGTTGACGTGCGGCAAACGCTTGTCGAGCCACTTCGGGATCCACCAGTTGCGCTCACCCAAGAGGCCCATCAACGACGGCACCAACATCATTCGCACAACCGTTGCATCAAGGAAGACCGCAAGAGCCAATGTCACGCCGAGTTCAGTTGGCGGAATTGGTCCAGTGACACCGAAGGCAATGAAGACCACGATCATCACAAGTGCAGCGTTCGTGATGGGGCGACCAGTCTTGGCAATGCCCTCACGAATAGCGCGCTGGGTGTCGCCAGTTGCTTCATAACGTTCACGAATGGCTGCCAATAAGAACAACTGGTAGTCCATCGACAAACCGAACAGCAAGGCGAAGAAGAACAGCGGTGCCCATGCATTGACAAACCCTTGATGCTCAATTCCTAACAGTCCAGCACCATAGCCATGCTGGAACACCAATGTGGCAAAGCCGAATGCAGCCGCAACACTGATGAGGTTCAACACGATTGAACTAATCGCAATCGCCAAACTGCGGAACACAACAAGCAGCAGCATGAATGCAACAACCATGATGATGCCAATTGCCAATGGGGCTTTGCCAGTTAGCACATCCGTAAGGTCGTGGTTTTGAGCTGCCGGTCCACCGACATCAGCTGAAACAACCTCACTGTTCAGAGCCGTACGTAGGCGCCCAACCATGTCAGATGTTGCTCGATCATCTGGCGCAGTCTTTCCGATCACTCTCACAACCGAGCGACCTGAAGATTCGTTAGTCGCAACAAATCGTGCGTCGACCACATTCGCATCGGTTTGCGCAACGCTCACAACTTTTTCTGCATCAGCAGCGTCAACTGTGATGAACAGTGGGGCCGCTGCGCCATCACCGAATGCAGCAACAACGAGTTCGTAACCATCGCGACTCGAGTACCCCTGGTCA
>CALPPJ020000045.1 GCA_943325425.2 Bifidobacterium breve
TGGATGAACATGCAACATTCCCTCCGAAAGGCTTGCTGCCATTTTCCGAATGCGTAGGAATTGCTCAATCGGCCACCAATAATTTTGCGTACATCCATGGGCGATTGGGTACCCGTGTCCAGCCTGGCGATGTGCATTTTCGCGATGGGGTGAAATCGGGTCAAGCTTTGATTCGGGGATGGTTCGCCTTTAACGATGATCGCCCGATTGACACGCGAGCTTTGTTATTGGCGAGCGATGCTTTTCCGCCGTCGGTTTTCAATCTTGATTTGCCAACCGCATGGGTTCCCACTATTGAACTCACCGTGCATACTCGAGCGATTCCAGCACCTGGCCCAGTGGCGTGCATTTTTTCAACGCGCTTTGTGCAAAACGGTTTGCTCGAAGAGGATGGTGAAATGTGGGATTCAAACGGCGTTCTGGTCGCACAAAGTCGCCAACTTGCACTAGCTCCGCGGCAGTAACTGTTTTCGTTTACTGAGCGGATTTGTTGAGTTCGACGGCGCGGTTGTACACCGATTTTTTTGGTATGCCCAAAATGTGAGAGACCGCAGTTGATGCATCTCGTGTTGACGCTCCGCCCGCTAATTCTGCGATTAATAGACGATCAATATCGTCGGCAGTTGGCGGTGGGGCATCGGGGGCGCCGTGTAGCACTAGGACGAATTCGCCTTGGGGTTCATTCGTTCCGTAATGGTCGACGGCTTCGCCCAAAGTTCCGCGCCACACTTCTTCATGAATCTTGGTGAGTTCGCGACACAAAGCAACTTGGCGTTCGGGGCCGCACGCAACTGAAAGATCAACGAGCGTGCGATGCAAGCGATGCGGTGCTTCGTACAAGATGACAGTACGTCGTTGCAGTGCAAGTTCGTTGATGTGTGCGGCTCGTTCTTGACCGCTGCGGGAAATGAAGCCATCAAAGATGAATCGATCAGTGGGTAGTCCGCTGATGATGAGGGCCATGATGAGTGCTGCAGGGCCAGGAATGGCACTCACGTTGTGCGCGGCATCAATGGCGGCGCGTACGAGTCGCGAACCCGGATCGCTGATTCCGGGTGTGCCGGCATCGGTGACTAGACACACGTCCCGCCCCTCGTTAAGAGCATCAAGCACTCGCGGAATTGAAGCATGCTCGGTGTGATCGTCAACGCGCATCAATGTGGCGGAAATGCTGAGATTGTGAAGGAGAAGTCCGGTGCGACGGGTGTCTTCGCAACACACCAGACCTGCGTTGGTGAGTGCTTCGATGGCGCGAGGCGAAATATCGCCCATATTGCCAAGGGGCGTGGCCACGAGAATGAGATTGCTCATTGTGGGGCTGCTTCATTTGTGTTGTCGCGCACTTCGATTTTGTTGCCGACTTGAATACCCCAGCGCGCAAAGGCTCCCTTTTCGGCTTCGATCACAGTGCGCGCCTGCCACACCGGTGCACCAAGTCGAAATTTTTGCATTGGCACAGTTTTGAGGACATTGCCGTTTGCATCGAGATAAGCGACGTCAATAGGTATGCGCATGCCGAAGGTATGGACCCATCGACAATGTGGAATGACGAATGCGCCTTCTATGTGGGTTTGACCAGATAGACCTTTGCGTCGCGATGCGCGGTCGTTCGCTACTTCGGCGCTAGCCAAAACGCGACCTTCGGTGACAAGCCATGCTGAATGAGATGTCATGACTCGCCTCCTTTATTTCTGAAGTCGTCACTCAACAAGGTTGAGCGCAAGACCAATTTAGACGTTGAAGCGGAACTCCATCACGTCACCGTCTTCGGGGTGATATTCCTTACCTTCAATGCGGATTTTGCCGACTTCTTTGGCTTTGTTCCAGGCGCCAATTTCGAGCAATTCGTCCCAGTGAATGACTTCAGCCTTAATGAAGCCTCGCTGGAAGTCGGTGTGAATTCGACCAGCACATTCGGGAGCGCTGGAACCAGCGTAAAAAGTCCAGGCGCGGGTTTCTTTTTCACCTGTTGTGAAATAAGTGCGCAATCCAAGTAAGTGATACGCACTGCGCACCATGCGGAACAGTGCGCCCTCACCGAGGCCGAAACCTTCAAGCATTTCGGCGCGTTCAACGGGATCGACAATCGTTGCCGCTTCTGCTTCAAGTTGCACGCACATACCGATGACTTCAACATTGGCACCAGCGGTTGAAAATTCATCGCGAACGATTTTTTCGACAGCCGGAATTTTGTCTAGTTCGTTTTCGCCGACATTCACTACTGCAAGCACGGAGCGATTGGTCAATAAGAAATATGGCTTGAGCGTTTCGCGCCATTCTTCTTTGAGTCCGGCACGGTACAAAGGGAGTCCTTGACTAAGTGCGTCGTACGCAGCTTGCAGTGCCTCAAGTTCGCCAGCCGCAGACTTATCAAGTTTGGCCTGGCGGGTCGCCTGGGTGAGGCGCTTTTCGACAGTTTCAAGGTCGGCTAACGCAAGTTCAATTTCGACAACGCGCAAATGTTCGAGCGGATCAGATGGTCCAGGCACATCGTCGTCTTCGAAGGCGCGCAACACCAGAACGATGGCATCAACTTCGCGGATGTTGGCCAAGAACTTGTTACCGAGGCCTTCACCTTTGCTGGCACCTTCAACGAGGCCACCAATGTCAACCACTTGAACCGAAGCGTGGATCAGCGATTTCGTCTTTGACATCACCGCGATGCGATCAAGTCGATCGTCAGGAACTTTGGCGACTCCGATATTGGGGTCTTTGGTCGCAAAGGCGTATGGCGCAGCAAGTGCACCTCCACCAGTGAGAGCGTTGTACAGCGAGCTTTTGCCCGCGTTGGGGAGACCGACTAATCCGAAGCGTTCCATGACGCTAGGCAGGCTACCGACCACCGCACACGGTCAAGTCATTCACACACTCGATCATGCAACTCATATACATCTCAAAGACGAAATACGTACTTCTCATAACGCTTGCTGCACTGATCGGACTGGCCTCAACGGCACATGTGGGTTCGGCGCGGCCAGTTCGTGCCGAACCTAAACCGTGTGCGACCTACGAAATTGAAGGCACGATCGAATCAGGGCTTGATTTTGTGCCCGGCCCAGCAACCGATACGGGCGACCAGGTACTAGTGCGTCAAGCCAAGGTGTACTTGCATCTAGATGACGTCGCTTTGGATCGGCATCAAGTATTTGCCACTTTTACGGGTGCCTTGAACGAAATGATCGGGGATCCCGTCCTGTTGGTCACTAACGGTGAGGGTCGGGCCACAGTTGATGTGCCACCGGGGGCAGTCAATGTGGCCTTCATGACCGAAAGTCCCGGTTCGGGGAATTGCGCAGACCGCCCTGAGCCCGGGGACGAACCGGTCATCGTGGCTGTGGATGTTCCCGTTCAGCCAACAATCGATGGGCCGATTGGCGGTAATCAAGGAGTTACTCACGACGACATTTTTGACCCGATCGTCGGTGGCGAAGTGGAGGCCAACAATGCGCAGGGTGATCTCCCGCTTGCCTTAGAGGCGACGAGTGCTTTGACCGAACTTGCTCACACAGGGCCGATCTCGCCAGGGATTTTGGTGCTGACGACCGTTGTGTTGGGGGCTGGGATTGGTCTCGGTCTCGGCCGAGGGCGGCGGGTGACATAGGGGACGAGTAAAAATCCCTGAGTAAAAAATCTGGTTTCATGTCCGCTCGAGTTCGTTCTGGCGACTCGGGCTGTAGGCTCACATACCTATGTCAAAGAAGACCAAGAAGCGCAAGGCTCGGCTCCGCCGCTCAAAGGCGAACCACGGTAAGCGCCCCAACATGGGTCGCGGCTGAGGTCAGTCTTTCTCGTTTCACCTGAATGTCCGGTCGCCCGGTACCAAGGTACGGGGTAGCAGTCTCACCGAGTCTCATTCGGACTCAATCAATCGAACCACCTGAACAATCCCACTCAATCTGGGGGTGTCATGCCATGACAACGATTTCCGATGTGTGGATGTCGTCTTCTATTGACCCGTGGCGTCGTCTCGGCTTTGCTGATTTTCCAGTATCACAGCCCGATGGTTCAACTGTTCCTTGTGTTTCGATCGCTGGCTTAGGTTTTCGTTTCTTGTCAGAACTTTCTGACCCTTCAGCATTAGGAAGTTGTGTAAGCGGTTGGACATTGGTTTCAGACCTTGTGTCTGGCGATCGTGACTTGTTGTCAGTTGACGGCATCGCGACACATGTGATCGCTGAACCTGTCGTTGCACCGCAATTGACACATGCGCTGAACGTTGCATCAATCGATCACCTCGTGATCACCACAGGGTCGCTAGATCGAACATGCGGAGCGATCACTGAACAACTCGGATTGCCTTTGAAGCGAATTCGTGATGCGGGACATGGAGTGCGTCAAGGTTTTCATCGCGCTGGCTCCATCATTTTGGAAATAGTTGAACGTCCCGACTTGGCATCAGAAACCGCTGCCGAAATTTGGGGCGTGGTGTTTGTTGTTGAAGATCTTGATGCGGCCGTGACATGGCTCGGTCCCGATGCGATCGGCGCTCCACGCGATGCCGTACAAAGTGGTCGCCGTATTGCCTCGGTGAAAAAAGAAGTGGGGCTTGGTTTACCGGTGGCCTTAATGTCACCGCACGTACGCTGAGGTTTACCAGCCGTCTTCTTCGTGTTTTTTCGCTAGGTACTCAAGACCTGTGGAACAATCGTTGTTTTTGGCGCACCAATTGCAATGTCCGGCTGGGCGTAAAACAGGTTCGGCATTTCCGAGTTTTAACTCAATGGCGCGAACGAGCCCGTCTTGTAGGCGGCGAGCAGTAGAGCGAAGGACGGCTTCAGAAATATCTTCCTGATGAACCTCAGCGGAATCGAGGTAATAACTGGCAACTTTTCTCGGTGCATTGCCAATCGCCAAGAAATCAATGAGCGCGTACAAACGTAAATCGTCGTAATGCGCGGGGGACCAACGGCCAGTTTTGAGATCAATAATGACTTTGTCGGGTGGTCTGCCAAGTGCAAGATCGACTTTGCCGCCAATACGAATTCGGTTATTCGACAGGTTGAGAGCAAGAGAACTTTCGACTTGGGGAATCCACGAACTTTTGATGGGCGGAAAACATTCGGTGAACCGTGTGAAAAGCGCACTGCATTCGCCAACGAGTTCGGCGCGAGCGAATTCGTCCAGCGTGATTAAGAACTCGCTGATTGATTTTCCGGCATCGTTGCTGAGCCGTGAAATTGATTCTTCAATGAGATCGGTTGGAGGCATGGGGTGACGCAAGTTGATCGACACCTCGATGGCCTTATGGACAATGGTGCCTTTGCAATTTGCGTTGGTCCACTCGAATGGTCCTTGACCATCCAGAAAAAAGCCTTCACACGAGAGCGCATTCGTGAGGCTTTGTTTGCTGAGATAAAAGCGGTTCTCGTAGGTGGCAATGTCAGGAAGCAGATGAGCAACGGGCAGCAGGGCTTGTTCGAGATCGGCACGAATTTCGTCGGCGAGTGAGGGTGGAACCTCGGGCCGGGGCTCGGACTTGCCGAGCATGTCAATGACCTTTTGTTGGGCGGGGTTATAGGTCTCAGACACTCGTGTACCTCATGGCCAAACCTTAGGTCGGGGGTGGGGCATCGTGAGTTGATCGGCTGTCTCAAGTCGCCCGAGTTCTGTGCCACACCCCTTTGTCAAAGTGTTCTTTCTCATGGAAGCCACGACCGTTCACTTCGCCACCGCCGCCCGCACATTGGGCCGAGAGGTTCGCGCACGCGGCTTGGTCGTTCCCGGATTTCGTTGCCCGCCGCGAATCTTGGGTGCCGATCGCACGATTCGTCGTTTTGAAAGCGGAGTCACGGTGGCAGTTCGTGTGAAGGGCCGACCGTGGGTTGCAGTGTTGGCCGACATGATCGAGGGCGTTGTCGTCGCGAATCAACTCACTCCGCCACTGGCCGATCGGTTACGTGGCGAAATGTGGTTGGCTCTCGGGTTTACTTGTGAGACATCGCCAATCGACCGACCGTCTCAGGTCGCGTAACCCCAAAACTTTGAGGGACTGAGAATTGGCTGTGATATAAATCGGCGGGGTTATTTCTGTGAGGCCAGTCACTCGAAAGGCGAAATGATGTTTGGTGCGGAAGTTTGTGCTTTGCCAGTTACCGGTGGCAAGGCTGGTCTCATTGTTGCGGCTGCAGCTTTTGTAGTGATCGGCCTCGTCATGACACGTTGGTTGCGTTCGTCGGTGAATCGCCTGTCGGTCATGACCTTTGTTCCAATCGTGATTTTGGGAGCATCAGCATTCGCAGCAAACAGTGATGCTTGCAATTCTGAACCGTCGACAACGACCGCGACAACGACAACGACGATTCCTTTATCGGGTCCTGAGAAGTTCGCACTTTGCGTGTCTGCATTAGAAAATTGGTTACCCCAACAGACTGATTATCAGCAAGTGTCGGATACTCGTGATGCTTATGAGGTTGTTGATTTCTATGAAGATTTAGCGCAGACCGAACTTTCAATGTGTGCTGGTCTTGACCTTGTTGAGCACGGAACTGCAGATCATCCCGATGCAGGTGAAATTTTCGGCGTCGGTTATTCGTACCTCGCTTATCAGGGTTTGTGCGTGGCAGAAATGTGTGACGGTGGCAACGGTGGTGCATTGTTGGGAGATGGCGGCGTAGGTTTTGCTGGCGGTGACGGTGGCAATGCTGGACGTGTTGGTAACGGCGGTGACGGCGGAGTCGGAGTTAACGGTTTATCTGGTGCCTCAGGCGTCTCTGGAATGATCCCTGGCGAATCGGGAACTGATGGAGCATCGGGCGGCGCTGGTGGTCGCGGCGGTTCTGGGGGCTCGGGTGGTTCAGTCATTGGAGACGGTGGCAACGGCGGTGCAGGTGGAATCGGTGGTGTAGGTGGAGTCGGTGGCGACGGTGCCGACGGTGCCGACGCATTGATGAGTGACACTGATGGTCAGGCTGGCGGTGCTGGCGGATCAGGTGGTGCTGGCGGTGATGGTGGTATGGGCGGTGTCGGTGGTGCCACAACTAGTGGCGTCCGAGGCGTTGATGGAGCTGATGCGTTTGGTGGCTCTGGTGGTACCGGCGGTAATGGGGGCTCTGGAGGTGATGGATCAGCAGGCGTTGATGGTGAGAACCCTGGTGACTCTGGTGCTGACGGATCCGCGGGAGGTAACGGCGGTAACGGTGGAACGGGTGGATTTGCCGGTGCAGGGGGTGGCCGCGCCGCTGCTGGCCTGAACGGCGATGGTGGCAATGGTGGTGATGCCGGAATTGCTGGTGATGGTGGTGATGGCGCGGCTGGTGATTTTGCAGATCCTGATGGTGGTGACGGTGGTAATGGCGGTGATCCGGGAAATGCTGGATTAGGTGGTCCGCAGGGCACCGGTGGCACCGGCGGCACCGGCGGCACTGATGGCTTAGCGGCGTCTTCTGGTGGTAACGGCGGTGATGGCGGCTCAGGCGTCTACGGAATGCGGGTTGACACGTTGCTTGCTGGCAACGGTGGTGACGGTGGTTCTGGCGGCGCGGTTGGTGACGGTGGTGACGGTGGTGATGGCGGTAGCGGCACAGCTGGTATCGCCGGTGTTAATGGTGCGCTCCCCGGTGATGATGGCAGCGATGGTGCTGCTGGTGGCAATGGCGGTGACGGTGGCGCCGGTGGTGCTGGTGGATCGATCTCAGGTAACGGTGGAACGGGTGGCAATGGGGGTCAGGGCGGCGATGGAGGTGCTGGGGGTGCGGGAGCCAATGGTCTTGACCTCGTTTCTGGTACCGGTGGTAAAGGTGGCAATGGCGCAGATGGCGGTCGCGGAGGTGCCGGTGGCTTGGGTGGCTTGGCTGTTTCCCCGAGTGTTGCTGGCACGCAAGGTAACGGCGGCAACGGCGGCAATGGTGGCGCTTCTGGCCGAGGTGGTCGAGGTGGATCGGGCATGAACGGCGTCAATATTGTTGGAATGCGAA
>CALPPJ020000046.1 GCA_943325425.2 Bifidobacterium breve
AGGTTGACGACTCCGCCCTTGCTCGCGCAATAAGCAGCACTCCAAGGTGCGCCCATCAAGCCAGAAGTTGATGCGGTGTTCACAATGACTCCATCGCGACCAGTCTTGGCGTAGGTGTCAAGAAGATGGGGGAGCGCATAGCGAGTGACGTAGAACGTGCCATTGAGATTGACCGACACGATGCGATCAAACCACTCGGGAGATTCTTCGTGGCTGTTCGCGAAGTGGCCGATACCCGCGATATTGCACACGATGTCAAGACCGCCAAGTGCCTTGGCAGCTTTGTTGACCACTTTCTCAACATCGACTGCCTTGGTGACATCAAGATCGTAGGCAGTTGCGTTGCCGCCGGCCTTTTTGATTTCAGCAGCAGTCTCTTTGGCCCCGCGAAGATCGGCCAGTGCGAGTTGGGCACCTTCGGCAGCGAAACGAAGTGCAGTCGCGCGTCCGATTCCGGATCCGGCACCAGTGATAAAGACGCGCTGACCCTTTAAGCGCTTATAGGTAGGCGCTGGTTTGAGGGCGGCCTTCTTCGCCGGTGCTTTTTTGGCAGGTGCCTTTTTTGCTGTACTCATGATGCTCCTCCGTAGGTAGCTCGTAGATCTTTTTTGAGAACTTTTCCGCTGGGGTTGCGCGGAAGTGCGGTAACAATTTCGAGTTGTTCAGGAATCTTGTGCACTGAAAGTTGTGCGGTTTTCAAAAAACTCACCATGTCGTCAAATGAAATTGTTGAATCTGGCTTACAGACGACAACTGCGCACGCACGTTCGCCGCTCTTCTCATCGGGTAAACCGATGACTGCAGCATCGGCAATTGCGGGATGAGCGAACAGCAGGTCTTCAATTTCTTTGGCCGAAATGTTTTCGCCTTTGCGGATGATGATGTCTTTTAAGCGACCGGTGATTGAGACGAATCCTTCAGCGTCAATGACTCCGAGGTCGCCAGTTCTGAACCAGCCATCTTCGTCAAATGCGTCGGCGTCAAGAGATGAATCTAAATAGCCCTGACACACCTGGCGACCCTTGACACGCAACTCGCCTTCTTCGCCGGGTGCACAAACGTGACCATCAATCACGGTACGTAATGTGACACCAGGGCAGGGACGACCGTCGGTGAGAGCTTTCTTCTCATCGGAATCATCAACATGAACCATGGTGTTGATAGGGGCTTCGGTCAGCCCCCATCCTCCAATGAGGGGTGCGCCAAATGCTTCCATCATTTCGGCGTTCAAAGTTTTTGGCTTGGGGGCACCGCCACCGTTAAAGATGCGGACATTGGGCAGTAGGCGTTCGCCGGCTGGGAGTTGGCGTTGAGCGTTGAGGTAGGTGAGCCAGAAAACAGTTCCGGCGCCGGCGCACGTGACGCCATTTTCTCCCAACCACTTCGGCGTGTTTGCTGGATCGAAAGTTTCAACCATCAACAATTCAACGCCAGTCTGCATGGCATTGAAGAGCCACACCAGTCCACCGACGTGAGTGATAGGGAAGACCACGGCTGCTTTGTCGTCGGGGCCGACTTCCATGCTCCACTGCATACCGTCGTTCGCGGCCGACATGCTGTTGTCGCTGTGCTTGGCGCCTTTGGGATCGGCCGTCGTTCCTGAGGAATAAAAGAGCCAGCGCATTGCATCGAGGTCGGCACGATATGTGGGTAAACCAATTGCGTCAGGGTCAGCCTCGGGCAGGTCGGGGTCAACCACGATGATCTCGACGTCTTGATCAAGCGTTGCGACAACTTCTTGAGCCATCGTCAAGTAATCAAAGCCACGGAAGATGTGCGGGACAATCAAGACCTTGCAGGTTGACTGCGTCGTGATGAACGTAACTTCACGATTGCGATAGATCGGCAGAATCGGATTTTGAATTGCACCTAGACGCGACAAAGCGCCAGTAAGAACAAGAGATTCAAAACGTGATGGAAGCACCCATGAAACATTGGTGTTTTCGGTGATTCCTTTTTGTGAAAGACCGGCGGCAACACGTTCGCACCAATTCTTGTATTCGCCGTACGTCATCGTGCGACCGCGTTCGTCGAGAGCCATGCGTTTGTCGGGTGTTACTAAGGCACGCTCTGAGATGAGTTGCCAGAGAGTCTTGCCCTCTGTCTCGATCGTGCCGGCGATATGCGAAGTCATTGTTGTGTATTCCGATTTCTAGAAAGTGATAACAGCTCGAGCGACAGTGCCACTCTCAAGGCCGTGTACTGCGTCTTCCCAATTAGCGATAGGGAAAGTGGCACTCACGAGTTCGTCAAGTAACACTTCGCCGCGGCGGTAAAGATCGATGATGTATGGAATGTCGCGCTGTGGACTAATTGTTCCGTAACGACATCCGATGATGCCACGATCGACTTGTGTCAGACGCGTGTACAGACCAGAGAATTCTGCGGTCTGACTAGTAACGCCGATGACGACAACGGTGCCTTCCCAATCGAGGCATTCAAGAGCGTTGCGAGTGACTGCGGGATGAGCGACACAATCGAAAGCCCAATTAACTCCGCCGGCATTGAACGGTCCGCGGGGCATTGACTCGTTAAAGGGCATGATGGCGCCGACTTCGGCAATGACGTCGGCGGTGCGGCCATCTAAGAAGTGGGTCGCGCCGAACTGACGAGCGAGTGCTTCTTTTTCGGGAACAGTGTCAACCGCGATGATGGTGGTGGCGCCTTGCACCTTGAGGGCTTGGATGACGTTGAGTCCAACGCCACCAACACCGAACACAAGTGCCGACTGTCCACGCTTGACATTGGCACGATTGAAAACCGCGCCCATACCGGTGACGACACCGCAACCAACAAGTGCTGCTGACGTGAGCGGAACATCTTTGGGGATCTTCACGCACTGCACATCGCGCACGAGAGTTTTCTCGGCGAACGCACTGGTGGCTGCAAAGTTGTAAATGGGGTCACCGTTCAATGTGAATGGTTGGCTCCAGTTGCCAAGGGTTGCTCGACACGCCGTTGGTCGACCGTCCATGCAGTACTGACAAAAACCACAAGCGGCAAGTGTGGCGATGATGACGTGGTCGCCGGGTTGTACATGGGTGACGGCATTGCCAACTTCGGCCACAACTCCGGCGGCCTCGTGGCCACACACGCCAGGAGAGGGAACGGGGTACATGCCGCTCATATATGAAATGTCGCTATGGCATAAGCCAGCTGCTGCAACCTGAACCACGACTTCTCGTGGGCCAGGAGCGCGAAGTGTGAGTCCGTCAACTAGTTCGGTTGTGGTCCCGTTGTAAACGATGCCCTTCATGGAATTCCCCCTCAAACAGTGAACGAACTCTAGTGCAGCGACCCCGAAAATCTGACGGTGAGTCAGAAAGGTTGGTAAATGGGTCTTTTCTTGTGGAGAGAGGCGTTGTACGGTGCACTCATGACCAATTTGATTTCCGGCTCAAAGATAGAGATTTCGCCACTTCCAGGTGCCCTGGGGGCTGTGGTGGAAGGTCTTGAGGTGGCCAAACTCAGCGATGAGGCGCTTGGCGAAATTGCCGTTGATCTGAAGGCGGCTTGGGCGCAACATTTGGTGCTGTTTTTCCCGGGTGCCAACTTGTCGCCAGCTGACCAAATGCGGATGGCTCGGCTCTTCGGAAACCACATTGCTGCGACGACCGAGGCAGGTGGCGACTATCGCAACGCTCCGTCTTTGCGCGACGAGGGTTTCCCCGAGATTTTGGTGTTGGACACTGAACTCAAACTTGATCCACGTCAGACCGCGGTGTGGCATACCGATGTCACGTTCACTGACAACCCGCCGATCGGATCAATGTTCGTGATGGAGATTGCCACTTCGTCGGGCGGTGACACCATGTGGTCCAACCAAATTAAGGCCTTCAATTCTTTGAGTCAGCCCATTCAAGATTTCATCAGCGGACTCGATGCCATGCATGGCCGTCCACCAATGACCGGAACCGCGGTTCACCCAATGGTTCGGGAACATCATGTGACCGGAGAGAAGGCATTGTTTGTCAATCGCGGATGGACGAACTCGATTGTCGGCTTGAAGTCGCTCGAGAGCATGCACCTCCTTGAGGTCATCAACCAAACCGCTGAACGCCCCGAGTTGCAAATCAGATGGAAGTGGACATCGGGCGATGCAGCGCTGTGGGATAACCGTTACACAATGCACTACGCGTTGAATGATTACCGCGGGCAACGCCGCAGGGCTCGCCGTGCCACGATTTACAACGTGTAATCAGTTAATAAAATTGCGGAGTTCGTATTTGAGAACTTTGCCGCTGGCATTGGTTGGTAAAGCATCAAGAAACGTGATGTGTCGCGGAACCTTGTAGTTCGCCATTCGATTGCGGCCCCAGTTGAATAGCTGATCTGCATCAATTTTTTGATCATGGCGCAATACAACGAAGGCATGTCCAACTTCGCCCATTCGTTCATCAGGTTGTCCGACAATGGCAACTTGGGCAATTGCGGGATGATTCATGAATTCGTTTTCAATTTCTGCCGGGTATGCATTGAAGCCCCCGACGATGAACATGTCTTTGAGTCGATCGGTGATCGTGACGTATCCATGTTCATTCATGACACCGATGTCGCCGGTGTGTAGCCAACCATCAGCATCAATTGTTTGTGCCGTGGCTTCGGGATCTGCAAAGTATCCAGGCATCACGTTGTAGCCGCGGCAGACGATCTCGCCAGATAGTCCAAGTGCTACTTCAAGATTGTTTTCATCAACGATTCGAACTTCAACATCAGTAATGGCCCGACCACTTGTCGTTGAAATAGTGACTGGATCATCTTCGGCGCGACACATTGTGACGGTACCCGTTGATTCGGTGAGGCCGTACGCAGTCAAGATCACCTCGAAATTCAATTCATCACGCATGCGTTTGATCATCTCAACGGGAACCGCAGCAGCACCAGTGACTGCGAGACGCAACGATGACAGATCAAATCTGGCTCGATCTGGGTGATTGAGAATACTGAGGTACAAAGTTGGTGGGCCAGGTAATGCGGAGATCTGTTCGTCGCTGATCTTGTTCAGAACCGAGGGGATGTCAAAGACGGGGACTGGCAACATTGTGGTTCCACGCAATAAACACGCGAGGAAACCAGCTTTATAGCCAAAGGTGTGAAAGAACGGATTGACAATGAGATAGCGGTCTGTGTCGTTGAGTCCAACAATTTCGGACCATTCAAGGAAGACGCGAATGGTTTGGTCGTGGAGCGACATGACACCTTTTGGTTTTCCGGTCGTTCCAGAGGTGAAGATGATGTCGCACAGATCGTCGGGCCGTACTTCTAATTCGCGGACGTGCACTTCTTCAAGTGAAGTCTTTGACCCACCTGACATGAATTCAGCCCACGATCGACTGCCGTGATCAACTGCGCCCGAAATGACGACGATGTGTGAGAGGCACTGTGGGGATGAGCCACTTTGTTGTAACTCGTTGACGTAGTTAGTACCCAGAAAATCGTTGCAGCAGAAGAGAAATTCGGCACCACTTCGTTCAATAACGTAAGCAGCCTCATGGCCTTTGAAGCGTGTGTTGATTGGAACTAAAACTCCACCAACTAGTTGAGCGCCAAGCGCAGCAAAAATCCATTCAGCGCTATTGGGTGCCCAAATGGCGACGCGATCGCCATGCTTCAGACCTTGCGCAATGAAGGCGCGAGACGCCGATTCAATTTCGTGGACGACTTCAATGAAAGACCAACGTCGTGAGCCGTCAACTAATGCTTCTCGTTCACCGAAATGTGCGGCTGCCCGCACTACTTGCGGGATAGTTAACACAATTACTTGAGGTGCGTAATGCTGAGCATCTTGATGGCGTTGCCGCGCATCAACTTGTACACAACTTCATCGCTGAGGTGGTGGGTCTGCTCGGCAGCAATCTTGGCGGTGTGTGGCCACGTTGAATCTGAGTGCGGGTAGTCGCATTCGAAGGTGACGTTGTCGACACCGATTTCTTCAAGTGAACGCAAGCCGTGCGGGTCATCAAAATAGCAACCGTAGATGTGCTTTTTGAACAATTCGCTCGGTGGAACCAAGACCTTGTCGGCGATGCCACCCCAACCACGATTCTCTTCCCACACATTGTTAGCGCGCTCGAGGATGTACGGAATCCAACCGATCTGGCCTTCGCTGTATGCGATTTTGAGATTGGGGAATTCGGTGAACACACC
The DNA here is from genome assembly GCA_943325425.2 of Bifidobacterium breve. Classification (GTDB taxonomy): domain Bacteria; phylum Actinomycetota; class Acidimicrobiia; order Acidimicrobiales; family Ilumatobacteraceae; genus Casp-actino8. The sequence goes on from CALPPJ020000046.1 coordinate 6,148, forward strand.
ACTCATCAACCAGTCGACCATGCTGAAGCAGCAGTTCGCGAAGGTGAGTGTTGAGCCAACAGCCGCCGGCGCGTCTGGTGACGTGCTCGGCATCTTTGAGCCTGAACCAATGTGCATGTTGATGGTGGTTGCAGTTTCGTTACATGCCTCGAAGAACGGCTTCCAGTAACCATCTTTGTCGTGGATGCTGGGCAGTCCGAGGTTGGTGGGAATCTCGCTAAAGCACACTGCATGAACTCCGCGAGCAGCGTTGCGACGAACTTCAGCAGCAGCAGCTACCGGATCCCACAACGGAACGATGCACAACGGCAACATGCGTCCGCCTGATTCGCCACACCATTCTTCAACCATCCAGTCGTTGTACGCACGTACACACAACATGGCGAGTTCTTTATCTTTGGCTTCGTAGAAAGTCTGTCCGCAGAATCGTGGGAACGTGGGGAAGCACAATGAAGCTTCGATACCAGCGGTGTCCATGTCTTCAAGACGTTCTTTGAGTTTGTAACTACCTTGACGCATTTCGTCATAGGTGATGCCAGCCAAGATCACTTCGTCACGTGAAAAACCAACTGCGGTGTCGAGACGAGTGAGAGGACGACGGAGGTCTTCATAGAGCCACCAATCGGCCAACGGACCTTCATCGCCTTTTTCGCCGGGGATTGCGGTGAAGGTTCCGCCGACGAATGTCATCAACTTCACGGGAAGGCGATGGATTCGTGGTCCGACGTCGGCGTACTTCGAGGGAAGACGGTCTGACCAGACAGTCGCTGGTTCAGTGATGTGGTCGTCGACCGAGATGATTTTGGGCAATTCACGCATGGCTCCGAGGGTAGCACCAGAATCTGACGCCGCGTCAGATTCTGCGTGCAATGGGCGTTGTCGGGCCGTGGCGACCTACGCTCGGGGCATGGTTCCCCCAGAGCAGACTCAAGCAAAACCCCGAATGACGGTTGGCGTGGCCCTGCCACAAATGGCCACTGGGTTGGACCGAGGGCGACTTCTGGACTGGTGCCGGATGGTCGATCAGGGCCCATTTTCCAGCATTTCGGCGGGGGAACGGATCACTTTTCATAATTTGGATGGCTTTACCTTGTGTTCTGCGGCGGCTGCCATCACCGAGAGGGTCCGTATTTTGGTCAACGTGGCGGTGCTGCCCTGGCATGCACCGGCCTTGGTTGCCAAAGAACTGGCCTCGATGGATGTGGTGTCGGGCGGTCGAGTTGAAGTGGCGGTCGGAGTTGGGGGTCGTCAGCAGGATTACGCGGCATTGGGTTCGCCATTCGCTGGCCGTCACAAACGACTTGATGAGGCAGTCTTTGAACTGAAGCGACTGTGGGCGGGCGGCGTCGCTGCTGATGGTGAGAAGGTGGGGCCTGCTCCGTTGCAAGTAGGTGGTCCGCCGGTCATGGCGTCGGCAATGGGTCCGAAATCGCTAGCACGTGCGGCTCAGTGGGCTGTAGGCGTCAGCGGTTTTACGTTGTTGGGTGATTCCCGCGAAGCCGGGCGTTTGTTTCGTGCGACTGAAACGGCGTGGAGTAATGCGAGTCGTACTGACAAGCCGCGTTTGGTTACTGGTTCATTCGTTGCACTCGGTGCGAATGCAACTGAAACTTTGCGCGATTTTGCGGCAACGTATCTGCATGTGTTTTCACCCGATCTTGCAAAGTCGCTTTCGGAAGCAATGACTCTCAACGAACCATCACGGGTTGTTGATTTACTCGATCAA
>CALPPJ020000047.1 GCA_943325425.2 Bifidobacterium breve
CAGCCGACGGGAGTCACGCCAAGATCGGCAGCAGTGACTTCATCAACAGGCTTTGACTTTGCAGCCATGATGCCTTTGAAGCTTGGGTAACGCGGCTCAACAACACCAGCGGTCACTGAAATCAATGCGGGCAGTGGGCAGGTCACTTCGTCATAACCTTCTTCGGTCTGACGATCGGCCTTCAAGACTCCACCTTCGATGGAAACTTTCTTGGCGAAAGTTACCGATGGCAATCCGAGAACTTCAGCGATTTGCTCGGGAACAGTTCCGGTGTATCCATCGCTTGATTCGGTTGCGGCGATGATGAGATCGGCACCACCCAAACGCTGAATCGCGGCCGCCAAAATCTTGGCCGTCGTCAGCGCATCTGAACCCTGCAGTGCTGGATCAGAAACGAGAACTGCTTTCGAAGCACCCATCGCCAATGCGGTGCGCAAGCCGGCAGTCTCACTATTGGGTGCCATCGACACCAAGCTGACTTCACCGCCGCCCGCTGCATCAACCAACTGCAAGGCCATTTCAACGCCGTAGCTGTCGGACTCGTCAAGGATCAATTTGCCTTCGCGCTTGAGCGTGTTTGACGAGGCGTCAAGGGCTCCGGGGTTGGCGGGGTCGGGGATCTGCTTCACACAGACGATTACGTTCATAGTTCGCCATTCTTGCGGCTTGTGCACCGTTTCACACAACCCTTCTGACATCTAAATAAGTGACTCCCGACCTACTCGGCAAGGCGTCGGCTCAACTCCTCGCCAAATGGGCTGGTACGGTCTCAGACGGTGCGGATTCTGCTGGTCGTCAACTCCTTTGCCTCCTCGGTCACGGCGCGAAACACGGTCATCGTGCATCGGGCCTTGTCGAGGCAACACGATGTCCAGATCGTTGAGACCAACCGCCGTGGCCATGCCACCCGATTCGCCCAAGATGCCGCCCACCGAGGAATCGATCTAGTGATTTCGTTTGGTGGCGATGGCACTCTCAATGAAGTCGCGACCGGTGTTGCTGGCTCCGAAACTGCCCTTGGTGTTTTGCCCGGTGGAAGCACCAACGTTTTTGCACGAACCATCGGTCTTCCCAATGATCCCGTTGCTGCAGCCTCATTGCTCGTTGCCGGCCTCGAAGATCCGGAGGCGAATATTCGTCCCATCGGTCTTGGTCGCGTCAATGGACGTTTCTTTTGTTTCCATACCGGTATCGGTTACGACGCTGCCGTCGTGCGCACTGTCGAAACACGTGCATCGCTGAAACGTTGGGCTGGGCATCCACTTTTCATTTACGCAGCGTTACATACGTGGCTCAATAAATACGATCGTCATCACCCGCATTTCAGCGTTGCTGCTGATTCGGCGATCGGTGGTCCCGGTGGACTCACCGATAATGAGAACCTCAACTACGACCCATCACGTTTCGTTGATGACGGCTACTTCACCATTGTTCTGAATACGAATCCTTATTCGTTCTTGGGTAATCGTCCTCTTGATTTGTCACCAGCAGCGGGCCTTGACAAACCATTGGTTGCAGTTACCTTCCGCACGATGTCAGCCATCGCGATTATTCGCACACTCGCCGGCGCCCTGAAAGGTGGCGGAGTCACACCAAGCAAACACGTTGCGTGTTTCAACGATGTGCATGAACTCATCGTTGAAAATGCCGAACCATTTCCATACCAAGTAGACGGCGACTATCTAGGTGAATCAACGCGTTTGCATTTCAGGCATGTACCAGAGGCAGTGAAACTACTTTTCCCCGTTCAGCCCGCTGATCAAATACCCGAAGACTGATCACGTACTTGCAGTGCGATATCAGGAACGTTGGTACAAATACCGTCAACGCCCCAGGCAATCAGTTCTGCCATTCTCGTCGGATCGTCGCAGGTCCATGTGTTGAGTGCGAGACCATGTTGGTGGCATGCGTCAACAGTTTCCTGAGTTACAAAATTGACCCAAGGATGCAGCGCACTATGTCCACTTTTCACGAGGCCAGGTAACACCGAGTCAAATTCGTCGGGACGAACTCCAACTGTTAGCCATGCAGTTGCGATGGTGGGGCGTAGTTGTTGACAACGATCGATGGTCTCGCGACGGAACGAAGAAATCAACCAACGGCTATCTCCTTCGGGACGTCGTTCAAGGCAAGTAATGGTTTGATCAGCAATTGATTCGCTCGCATCAAAGTCGGGTTCTTCTGGGTCATTCTTGATTTCAACGTTGACCCACATCGGTACGCATGCATCGAGTGCTTCATCAAGCGTGCACACATGGTCGGGCAATTCCGAATATTTGACTTGCGAAATGATTTGCCCGTCATCGAGTGTCGCATTGTGATGTACGACCAAAACGCCGTCAAGAGTTCGTCGCACATCAAGCTCCGCCGCATCAGAACCCATCAAAACTGCACGTTTAAAGGCAGAAATTGTATTTTCCTTCTCGGCGGCCGATGCACCACGGTGAGCGAGTACCTGAATTCCCATACCTTGAGTTAACTCTGATTACACACCAACAAGAACATTTATTATTTTTATGTTCCAAAAAAATTTGTCCTGTGACGAAAAAATATGACCTGACCCCTTGCGTGTTCATCTGTTGTTTGCCAACCTTGCACAGTCAGTTAATTCAGACAGTCAGATCAATCAGCTAGTCAGTTCATTCAGACTTCTGAATTTTCTGGCAGTTATACAACCCCTCACCCCCTAACTTGCCTGGAGCACACCGTGTCAATCCTTGCCTCTTCACTTGCACTTGGTTCCGCCGATTATTCATGGCGCGATGAAGCCGTTTGCCGTGACACCGATCCCGATCTGTTTTTCCCAATAGGAACAACCGGTCAAGCGCTTCTACAAATTGACCGAGCAAAGCAAGTCTGTAACGAATGCACAGTTCAAGTGAGCTGTCTTGAGTTCGCACTCGAAACCAACCAAGACTCTGGTGTCTGGGGCGGAACCTCCGAGGAAGAACGTCGCGACATTCGTCGCAAGATTGCTGCACGTCATCGCGCTGCCCAGTTGGCAGCTCGGTCGTTCGCTTCCTGAGAAGTTTTCGTTTTAGCGCGGTAGGCGCAAGTCAACAACTGTTCCATCGCCGCGGCGATGAGCCTCAATCCCTACTGCATTAAAATCCTCAGGTGCGCCAGCGCGAATCGAAATTGAGCCGTTGAGCTCAGTCGTTACCAAAGTTCGCACAATAGACAACCCGAGTCCGGTCGCCCCGTTCAAATCAAACGACGGATCTAGTCCTCGACCATCGTTGATGACCTTGATTTGAATTTCATCGTCGTCACCGCCCAATTGCACGACGACTGTTCCGCCGTCGCTTCCCTCGGGGAAACCGTGATCAACCGCGTTTTGCAAGAGTTCTGTCAGCACAACCGAAAGTGGTGTCGCAATCGTTGCTGGCAGTCGTCCACCATCGCCCTGCACGATAAATCGCACGGGTCGATCTGGCGACTGCAATCCTTCTTCGGCCAATCGCATCAGTGGTCGCACGATTTCAATGAACGCAACGTCTTCGCCAGTTTCGCGAGACAACGTTTCGTGTACGAGAGCAATGGTGCGAATACGTCGCACACTTTCTTGGACTGCAGCTTTCGCCTCAGGAGATTCAAGACGGCGGGCTTGCAATCGCAACAGCGAAGAAATTGTCTGCAAATTGTTTTTCACTCGGTGGTGAATCTCTCGAATCGTCGCGTCTTTCGACAACAGCATTCGGTCACGTCGACGTACTTCGGTGACATCGCGTATGAGCAACATGCCGCCTGTAATGACTTCGGTTGAAATGATCGGAATACAACGCACGAGCAAGGTGACATCGGCAGTCTGATCAAACTCTTCGATGACTGGTTCAAACCGTTCAAATGCCTGACGTACTGGGCTATCGGCGAAACCGAGTTCGCTGAGCGATTGACCCACAACATTTGCGGTAATGCCGACACGGTGAAGTGCCGAAACCGCATTCGGAGACGCGTAGCGGATAATCGCATTTTCATCGAGCACCACAGCACCGTCACCCACACGAGGGGCGGCGCTCAAGTCGGCGGCACGTCCTGGGAACGGAAAGGTCCCTTCGGTGATCATCTCGGCAATGCGCTGGAAGATCGATAGATACGTGCGCTCGAGTTCACCCGGTTGACGACTGGTTTTTGACGACCACTCGCGGGTCAACACCGCGATAGGTCCATCGGTACCACGAACTGGAATCGCGAGTACATGAACCGAATCAAACATCTCATGCTTGTGCAATTCACCTTCACTAATCGCGCCAGTCGACAATGCGCGATTCAACAACTCAGATTCGGCTGGGTTGGCCAGTGATTCCACCAAGTCGGTGCGATAAATGGTTTGACCAGTCGCGGGACGAACTTGCGCCCCAACGACCCAATCGCCGTCGAGATTGCGGAGATACAGGATCATGTCGGCGAAGCACAGGTCGGCGAGCATGCCCCATTCACCGATCAGCTGTTGCAAATGCGCGCTGTCGTCTTTGGAAAGTTCAGTGTGTTGGCGAAGAAGTTCGGCAAGCGTTGCCATACCTACGAGTCTGCCCGAAAACGGACCCGCGCCCAGTCATACCCGACGATTGAAAACTGAGAAGTGCATCATCCGCCGAAGCCGATGCGGCGATCTCCTTCAACAGAACCAATTTCAACGTACGCGATTTTGGCGGCCGGCACACCGACGGCGCGACCCTTTTTGTCGACAAGCCACAAAACGTCAACGGCGCCCGACAAGGCTGCTTCGACCTTGGCTTTAGTGGCATCGCGCTCGTCATCTGCCTGCTCCAACGAAATCTCTCGAGCAGCTTGGGTAACGCCGATACGAATGTCCACGATATGCCTCCTGTTAAAGCGATGTCGGCAGAATCTGCTGCCAACAACGTAGATGAGACGCTACCGCCCCAGTGGGTTTCACGTCAGACGGCAGTGGCACAAAAAGTATTACCCTGCGCCAACGACTCCATGGTTGACACGTCGGCGTCGCCATAAAGCGCGCTCAACATCCCTTTCACCATGCCACGATCGACCGCACAAATCACCGGATGCTCAATCGCCACGTCGCCAAAGGGACAGTGATTATTGATGATCTGCAACTGGTTATTACGCTTTTCGGTGTGGGCTGCAAAACCGTGAGCAGTGAGAGCATCAGCGACCGCTTGCACTGCCGAACGAAGACTGCGCTGACCTGCCTCAAGATCGGAACCCGTGAGGGCCGCGGCCATGGCTCGGCCGTACTCTTGGCCAACTTCTTCAGCAATGACTTCTGCCTGATGCGTAGGCAATAAGGCAAGAGTCTTACCCAGCAAGCTCAGCACCAAGTCGTCGCTGCGAACCGGGAACTCACTCATGGGCAATTCAGCCGCTGCCGAATAACGCTTTGATGGCCGCCCAGCTCCGCCACCTGGTGGGCGAACGACTGCCACGTCGACATAACTACCCGATGCCAACTTGTCGAGATGGTGACGCGCCACGTTGGGGTGTAGATCGAACTCTGAGGCCACCTCGGCGGCCGTGACACCATCATCAACCCCTCGGACGTACAAATAGATCGCTCGCCGCGTTGGGTCGCCAAAGGCATTTGTAATTGCCGTGACCGACGCCGCGAATCCACCCGTCGCCTTTGAGGGTGACCCGTGACCTGAGGTCTGGAGAGGGCGAGCAGAAGGCACGTGGGTATTATACCTATGGCCGTAGTGCAAATTAGTCGTGCATATTCTGCCGCTCATTCTGAAGTAGGGAGCCCCACCCGTGTCCGTCACCCGTGAACAAGTCGTTGAAGCCCTTCGCCCAGTCGAAGACCCAGAACTCCATCGCTCAATTGTCGACATCGGCATGCTGCGTGATGTGCAGATTGAAGGCGGAACCGTATCGATCTTGATTGCTCTCACAGTGGCGGGTTGCCCGCTGCGAAATGAGATCACCAATCGCGTGAAGGGCGCTGTCGCTCCCCTCGCCGGAGTTTCAAACGTCAATCTTGATTTCACCGTTATGACCGACCAAGAGCGCGAAGAACTACGCATGAAGTTGCATGGCGATCCAGGTTCAACAGCTGGCCAAGGTCAAGCCCATGGACACGCCGAAGGTCGCTCAATTCCATTTGCTAACCCCGATAACAAGACTCGCCCTCTGTTGATTTCTTCAGGCAAAGGCGGCGTTGGCAAGAGCAGCGTCACCACCAACCTTGCAGTTGCTTTAGCCGCGCAGGGCCACACTGTTGGCGTACTTGATGCCGACATTTATGGTTATTCAATTCCGCGCATGCTTGGCGCAAATAATGATCCGGTGGCAATTGATCGCATGTTGTTGCCATCAGAGGCCTATGGAGTTCGTTGCATTTCAATTGGTTATTTCGTCCCTGAAGGACAAGCCGTCGTGTGGCGCGGACCAATGCTGCACAAAGCCCTCGAACAATTCTTGACTGATGTCTTTTGGGATGAACCTGATTTCTTGTTAATTGACATGCCGCCCGGCACCGGCGACATTGCATTGAGCCTGAGTCAGTACTTGCCCAAGGGCGAGGTGTACGTCGTCACGACACCACAACAAGCAGCCCAGAAAGTTGCTCGCCTGTCAGCCGCGATGGCGACCAAAGTTGGCTTGCCCGTGAAGGGAGTTATCGAAAACATGTCATGGTTTAGTGGCGACGATGGCAAGAAATACGAATTGTTTGGTAGCGGTGGCGGACAAGAGTTGGCCAATGAACTCAATGTGCCATTGCTTGGACAGTTGCCACTCGTTCAGCAACTACGCGAAGGCGGCGATGACGGTCATCCGATTGCAGCGATTGCTCCCGAAAGCGAAGCCGGAATGATCTTCCACGAGATGGCCCACAAGATTGCTGCCGACAACAAGCCGCGCAAGAAGTTCAGCAAGTTTCTAAAAGTCAACGGCTAGCTGTGTTTCTGGTGTGGTTTTAATTGGCTATACCAACTTAAACCACACCAGAATCACAGAATTAGTCGCGGTACGGGGTGACGTTGTAGTAAATCGCTTTTAGGTACGCACCAAATTCAAATCCGATCGGATGATCGACCGCGTGTTCGGTGCGTTTGAATTCGTCAATCTCAACTTGTGCAGTTCGTGCTGCAAGATAAGCCGCATCTGCGAGTTCATCAATGTTGACGCGACTTGAACACGATGCCTGTAACAAAGTGCCACCCGGCGCAGTGAGCCGCAATCCAAGACGAGCCAGGCGTTCGTATGAACTCAAGGCCCGCAAGATTGATGCCTGATTTTGCGCGAACGATGGTGGATCCAAAATCACAATGTCGAATTGTTCACCACGTTCAACCATGTCTTCAAGCACTGCGAAAGCGTCACCACGAACATCGGTCACCTTGCACGAGGCGATTGAACCATTCTCTTTGTTGTGCTCAAGATTGCGATGCGCAGTAGCAAGTGCCGGCGCGCTCACATCAACCATGTGCACTGACTTCGCTCCGCCAGCCGCTGCCGACAACGTGAACCCACCGGTGCTAGAAAACACATCAAGCACTCGACATCCGCTCGCCAAGTTGCGCACGATCGCACGATTGTCACGTTGATCTAAGAAGTGTCCGGTTTTATGGCCAAACACAACATCTGCTTCGAGTGCAAGACCATTCTCCAAAAACATGATTGGTGCGGTTGGGGCTTCGCCATACAGAGTGTCGCCATCAACCAGACCATACGTTTCGCCATCGCGAACGAGCCGCGAAAAGCGAATCACTACTCGCTCGGGAGATCCGACTTCAATCAATGCCTTCATGATCGAACGTAAATGCACAAACCATGCGCCGGTGTACAACTTGATGACAGCTGTTGAGGCATATTGATCAACGATTAGTCCGGGAAGACCATCGTTTTCACCGTGGATCCAGCGAAAGCCTGTTGTCA
>CALPPJ020000048.1 GCA_943325425.2 Bifidobacterium breve
CGGTTGGGGTTCCGCTTGATTCAGTTGATGCGGCTTATTTTGAGTTTCCTTCCATTAACGATGTGCGTTCAACCCTCAATAGCGTCAATCTCGCACTTATTCTCGCGGCCGGTATCACGACTCTCCTCGGAATCATCCTCGGAGCCATCGCTGCTTCACGAGCCGTGCGTCCACTCACTGCAGCAAGTCAAGCGGCTCAAGCAATTGCTGGCGGCCGACTCGATACTCGCCTTGCAGAAACCGAAGATCCCGATCTAGCAGTGCTGACCTCGTCATTCAACGACATGGCCAGTGCATTGCAATTGCGCGTTGAACGCGACACTCGATTCACTTCCGATGTCAGCCATGAATTGAGATCCCCGCTCATGACCTTGGCTGCTTCGGTTGAGGTGATGCAGGCCCGACGTGACGAGATGCCCGAACGAGCTCAAGTCGCTCTTGATCTGCTGGTTGCCGATGTCTCACGTTTTCAAGGCCTCGTTGAAGACTTGCTAGAAATTTCTCGATTTGATGCCGGCGGCATTCGCCTCAATGTTGATGAACTTCTCGTCGGAGAATTCGTTCGTCAGGCCGTCGCGATCAGCAGTGCTCCCGAAACACTGATCTTGGTATCTGAGACCGCCGAGGAAATGTTGATCACCGGCGATCGCCGTCGCCTTGCGCGAGTTGTTGCCAACCTGATTGACAACGGCCGTGCGTACGGGGGCGGAGAATTGGAAATCTCAGTTTTCGTTCCTGACGATGAAGATCCACCATCGCAAATTTGGATCACGGTTGAAGATCACGGCCCTGGTGTTCCTTTGGAAGAACGCGACCTTATTTTTGAACGATTTGCTCGTGGATCAATTGCTGGACGACGCAGCGGATCTGAAGGCGCTGGGCTCGGACTCGCCCTCGTCGACGAGCACATCAAACTTCATCGTGGACGAGTTTGGGTTGAAGATCGCCACGACGGTCTTGACGGTGCATGTTTCATCATTGAACTTCCAGCCGAGCGAGTGTCGTGATGAAAAAGTCTTTTGCGGTTCCAGCAAAGTACACATTCGTATTTGCGATTTTTATGGTACTAACCGTTGGTTGTTCGTTTGGAGCCGAGAACACGTCACAAGTGATCCCAGAATCTCAACAGCAAAAATTGGAAGAGACTACTTCGTCTGATGAAACTGGGAGCGGGCTTGGAAGGGTGTATCTCCAGCGCACCGAAAGCACTGGCGGCTCAATTCTTACTGGAGTCCAACGAAACCTTTCAACCGAACCGTTTGACGTCGTTCAGGTATTGCTCAATGGCCCCATCGAATCTGAACAGGACGCCGGACTCCGCAGTGCAATACCTGCTTCAACTGAATTACTCTCGGCCCGTTATGTCGCCTCAGACCTGGTCAGAGTTGATCTCAGCTCAGATATCTTTCAGGCGACTGGCGACGATCTTGTTTCATCGGTTGCGCAAATTGTTTTATCTTTGTGCGACATACCTGGTATTCAGCGAGTGATCATTGTCGTCAATGGCCAAGTGAATGAATGGCCTAAAGGCGATGGGTCTTTAACTTCACAACCGTTAACCGCATTTGATTTTCCAGGACGAGCGATCAGCAGCCAACCAGCTTTTCCGGCAGTCATTGAAGTTCAGACTGAGTAACTGCCAATTCTCACGATTAACCGAAAAAAACTGAGCCGATTTCATGAAACAACTTCATGTCAATGGGACGCTTTTGGTTGACAACTTCATTCAATGGAACTGTTGTCACTTGAGATGATCGCAGCGCAACCATGTGGCCTACTGCCCCGTGATGCAATGCATCAACGGCCGCTAACCCAAATCGAGTTGACAGGATTCGGTCATACGCAGTTGGCGTGCCACCTCGTTGCACATGTCCAATTTGCACGACCCGTGATTCATACCCAGTTCGCTTTTCAATTTCTTCGGCAATAGACACGCAAATACCGCCGTATCGCGGACGACCGATTTGATCACGTTCGTATTGTGGCAATGTGAGGGTTCCCGGTACCGGCTGCGCACCCTCTGCCACGACCACGATTGACGCGTAACGTCCACTGCGGTGGCGATTGGCTACCTGCTCACACACCTTGGCAATATCAAAAGGTTCTTCGGGAACCAAAATTGCTGTTGCGCCACCAGCGATTCCGGCATATAGGGCAATCCAACCAGTGTCGCGACCCATAAGTTCAACAACCATGACTCGATCGTGACTCTCAGCAGTTGTGTGCAATCGATCAATCGCATCGGTTGCAATTTGAACTGCCGTATGAAAACCAAACGTGAGATCAGTTCCATACACATCGTTATCAATCGTCTTTGGAACTCCAACGATCGGCAATCCGGTCTCGGTAAAGATCAGGGAAGAAACAGTCAATGAGCCATTACCGCCAATGACGATAAGTCCGTCAAGGTACTGATCGGCAAAACATTTTTTGACTCGCTCAATACCATCGCTCGAGTCATACGGACTCCCGCGTCGAGTACCCAAAATCGTGCCACCTCGGGGCAACAATCCCCGAACATCACTTTCACCTAATGCCATGTAGCGCTGCTCCATGACACCGTCCCACGAGTCAAAGAACCCCAGGAATTCATCGTTGTAGGCGGAGATACCTTTGCGAACGACGGCTCTAATGACGGCGTTCAACCCAGGGCAATCTCCCCCGCCTGTCATGATTCCGATGCGCATTCTCTCAGCCTAGACATGAAACAATGCAGGGATGGCTTGGGACTCAACAAGAACTGTTAATTGGGCGCGGCTGATTCGTGAATGGATTGTGTACGCGGTGGTGATGTCGGGAGTCTTTGTGATTTTCCTCCGTGACAATGTTTCCGCAGGATCAATCGCCGGTCTCGCAGCATCCTTTCCGATGTATCTCATTTTTGGAGGTGCGCTCGCCAAATTTGGCTATCAACGCAAAACGCTGACTGATCTGCGTCGCGAAACTCCGGTGCGGACGCCTCGAACTTCTCGTCAATCACGAGGGACTACATCACATCAATCATCACCAACCAAAGTTCGGCCGGCTCCTACGAGTCGCACGACCACTGGGCCATCGCAACATCGTTCAAATAAACGCAAGAAGCGATAAACATGCATCAATCGTCTTACATCATGGCTATTGATGCCGGCACCACTGGTGTCCGGTGCCGAGCGGTGTTTATTGATGACCAAGAGGTAGTCGCGGCCTACCGCGAGTTCACGCAGTACTTTCCCGAACCTGGTTGGGTTGAACACGACGCCGAAGAAATATGGCGGGCCGTTGTCGAAACATTTAATGAAGTTGTGGGCAAAATCGGCAATCCAATTGCAATTGGCATCACGAATCAGCGTGAAACCGTGGTTGCCTGGAATCGCGCCACCGGCGAATTGTACGGGCATGCCATTGTGTGGCAGGACAGACGTACCGCACCTATGTGTGAACGACTCTTCACCGAAGGTCATCTCGAAACTGTGCGCTCAATCACTGGCCTCGTTCTTGATCCCTATTTCTCTGGTACGAAGATGGCGTGGATGCTCGAACACGGTGTACCAGATTCACCCGATCTCGCTCTCGCAACGATTGACAGTTGGATTCTTTGGAAGTTAACTTCTGGGCAAGTCTTCGCAACTGATCCATCAAACGCCAGTCGCACGATGTTGTTTGATCTTCACTCTTTGGCATGGAGTCCAACGATGAGCGAGATTCTCGGAGTTCCACTGCACTGTCTTCCTGAAGTGCGCCCATCAAGTGGTCGGTTTGGCCTGACCGCTTCATCCGAAGTACCGAACGGCATTCCTATTTCAGGTATCGCTGGCGATCAACAATCTGCACTTTTTGGACAAACCTGTTTTATGCCAGGAATGGCCAAGAACACCTATGGCACTGGCAGTTTCATTCTGATGAATGTTGGATCTGAGTGCCCCACCCCATCAGACGGAATGCTGACGACGGTCGCTTGGAGCATCGCTCAATCGGACGGCACCGTTTCAACGGCATACGCGCTTGAAGGAGCCATCTTTGTTACTGGTGCAGCAGTGCAATGGTTGCGCGATGGCCTCGGCATCATTTCCTCGTCATCGGAAATCGGACCACTAGCAGAATCGGTCGCCGACAATGGCGGAGTTTATTTAGTGCCTGCCTTTACTGGTCTCGGTAGTCCCTGGTGGGATCCATATGCCCGCGGAACCTTGATCGGAATCACCAGAGGAACAACCCGAGCCCACATCGCGCGCGCTGTCGTTGAAGCAATGGCGTTACAAACCCGCGATGCCGTTGATGCAATGCAACAGGCAAGCGGGACCCGTATCGCCGAACTACGCGTTGACGGTGGCGCTTCGGTGATGGACCTTCTGCTTTCTCTACAAGCCGATCAACTTGGCATTACAGTTCGTCGCCCCGTTGATCAAGAAACAACTGCTTTAGGCGCCGCATTTCTTGCCGGTCTCGCCGAAGGGGCTTGGCCGTCACTCGAAGCTTTAAGCGCACGCTGGGTCAGCGATCTGGTCGTCGCTCCCCATGAGCCCGAATCGTTGGAGAGAATTTTGGCGGACGCTTTGCACTCAACATGGCTCAACGCGGTGGCCCGTTCTCGTGATTGGGCCGAACACGATTCTGAATAATTGAAATCCGAAGACTCGGATTATTCGCTCACTAAAGCCGAACTCACAATGCGAGCAATCAGTGTGAGGTGTTGACGCTCACGCAAACGGAACGCACCTCGTAGACGTCCGGCCACAATTGCCGCATCAAGTAAATCAAGTGGCGCCCATGCGACGTCTGCTGGCGTGTGTTCATATTGCGCATCACTTGCGAGATGACTAATCCCACCCAAGAATGCCATCACCCACGGCAAGTCAGGAACATCACCCGAAACTGCCAACGGCGATTGCGCACCGTTTGGAACAACCGTGCACCAATCAGCCTCAAGCATGTCACGAACCAACTCACAGGTCGCCTCAGTTCGATCAACCTTCGGAGTCTCCATAATGCGCGCCGCGGTATCTAGTGCCAGAACACTCTGATCAGGTCGATCTTGCGCGACTCGGTGCACGTCTTCGACTGCGACCCCTTCGACTCGACTGACCTGACCAATGAGTTCTTCAAAAGCTGATTCTTCGCGATCAAAATCTCCGTCGTGTCCGACATCGCCAATCGGTAATGTGACAATCAATTCGTCAATGGCCATGCCCGCGCCGCGTTCAAGAATTTCAATACCGATGACGTCGCCGTTTGCAGTACCGATTGCGGCCGCCACCCGACCAAGAGTTCCTGGAATGTCAGGAAGCCACAACCGTAAAACGTAAGTTTGCACGCTCTGACACTAACCAGTGTGTTGTGACCGTGGTGTCAACATTAGATGTCTGAAATGTGCGCAAACTTCGGCAATAGCGCTGCCCCAACCGCTCCAGCTTGCTCGGCCAATGTTGCCATCACCAGTTGCGGATGCGGACGAAGTTTGGGCGAATACAACAATTCTTCAAACCAACGCCGCATGGGTTCAAGAAATACACTCCCCGAACTCGCAAGTCCCCCACCTATGACAATCATCGCGGGGTCAAGAAGATTGGTCAGATTTGTCAACCCCAGAGCCACCCAGCGCGCGAATGAATCAACAATGACGAGAGCCTCATTGTCTCCTTCCAGCGCGGCTTGGCGAATATGTTCGCCCCGAATCTGTTCAACACTTCCCGCAAGCTCTTGAACTCGTTTGGCCGCCCCCTGTTCGGCTGCCAAACGCCCTAAATAGCCAAGTCCGTTACCCGATGCATAGCGCTCCCAGCATCCACGTTGCCCGCACACACATTGCGGCCCCGAGGACTCGACGACCATATGGCCGATCTCGCCAGCAAAACCATTCGTACCGCGCACCAATCGTCCACCCGAGACAAGACCCCCGCCAATTCCCGTTCCAAGCGTCACCACAACAACATCGTCAACGCCCCGAGCCGCCCCCACCGACCATTCGGCAACTGCGGCACAGGTTGCGTCATTGTCAACTGCGACATCGCACTGCAATATCTCTCGCATCCGCGGACCGACCGCGAGTTCAGAAACACCAACCAAATTAGGAGCTGCCCGCAAGACCCCTTCACGGGTCACGAGACCTGGTACGCCAACACCAACTGACTCAACATCGCCGAGTTCGCGCACAATCTCAACCAATGTGCTGATCATGTCGTCGGCGCCTTGCGGCGTATCTCGGCGAACTTCGCGGATAATGCCGTCGTTTTGCCAAACAACACCTAAGCATTTTGTTCCACCGACATCAATTCCGGCGAAACGTCGATTGTCGGCTGGCATGGTGCCGTCTTTAGCGAGTGGACTCAGCTTGAACCTTCAACTCTTTGACAGTGTTGAGAATTCGCACTTCGGCCCGTCGCTTCACAAAACCGGGAAGCGGTACGACGAGTTCAATGGACAAGTTGTAGGTCAGAACCACGCCACCGGCATTATCTGGTGAGAACATGTAGGCCCCATCAACTGCTCGCATAATGTCGCCTGACACCATGTGCCACGACAAGCGCGCCGGAGCGGCGCTGTAGTCATACGCCAAGGTGTAATGCGTACTGCGACCTAATGCCGAAGTACGAAATTCAACCTGCGTCGCACGGCCCTGCTCATCGCGAGCGAGCACAACTGCCGATTTCACATCTTTCGCCCACTCGGGGTAACGCTCAAAATCAGTGGCAATATCCCAACATGTTTCGTGCGGAGCTTGAATGGTGATCGTCAGTGACGCGGTGTCAGCCATGCCTATGTTCTAGCCGATCGGACGGTCGTCGGGGTGGCTCTCAACCGAGGAAGGTCCACCTTTCAGACGTCGAGCCCCAAAAGTGCCATAAGTCGCGGCCCATAGTCCGTTCAATCCGAGACCTAAGACTGGGACGAGCACCCCAAAGGCCAGTGTTGAACCGCGGCTTGAACCTTGGGCCCCTTCTTGCAGTGTGTTTGGCCGAGCCATAGCTGTTGCCACGGCAACGATGACTTGCGCAGCCAAGCATGAGTGCATCACAACTTTGACTTTTTGCGGGATCGCGCGGCCCAGTAAAAAGTACAACTCGGCAACTGAAATCTCTTCTTCTCGACTACGTTGCACCGCGGTCCAATACCCCCAGATAAACACCGCAATGCCAACGGCAAAAAGCCCCAATGCAACTGCAACACCTTGACTCTTGGCGAATCCCTCAAACACCACCGCCGCGGTAATGGCGGACACCACAAAGAGAACAGTCGCTCCAATATTGAATTGCAAAATTTTGAGACCACTCATGACCACACTCCAAATACGTTGCCAAGACGCTCAGCCAGCATCTCGTAGGAAAATTCTTTCAAGGCTCGTTCACGCGAAGCCACACCCATACGTTGCCGTAATTCAGGATCATTCAGCAAAGTTTCCATATACCGCGCCACTTGTTCAACATCGTCGGATTGTTCAACAACGAATCCGGTTTCGCCCTGGGCGACTGCTTCGGCCGCTCCGCCGCTCGAACCAGCAATTTGCGGAATTCCACATGCCGCTGCTTCAACAAAAACAATGCCAAAACCTTCTTGTTCGAGACCTGCCCAACGATTTCGGCACAACATGGTGTAAACATCGGCGCAACCGTACAGTTTCGGCAAGTCGTCGTGGGCAACTCGACCTAAAAATGTGACCGGAGCATCGAGTTCACGAGCAAGCTTTTCGAGTCGCTCACGGTCGCGACCCGAACCGGCTATCGCAAGAACCAAATTTGGTCGCGTTGATTTCAACTTGGCAACTGCTCGAATCGCAGTATCAAAACCTTTGCGCGGAACCAGCCGACTAATTCCCACAATCAATTCGGTTTCGTCAGTGAAACCAAAA
>CALPPJ020000049.1 GCA_943325425.2 Bifidobacterium breve
ATGATCCCCCTGTGCTCAAGGCATCATCATGCCGCTCATGAAGGCGGATGGAAACTACAACTCGATCCCGAAACCCGAAGGTTAATAATCCGCTAGTTGAGTTGGTGTGGTGTCGGAGTCGTTGGGATGCGCAGCCGGTCGGGGGAGACGAACGTTGACTGAGCCCACACCAGATGCTTGATTCAAAACTGGGGGTGTGTGGGCGACGTCAGTGAGTCAACCACGAGCCAGCGACGAGCGTCCCAACAAACCGACCGAAACTGGTGGAGAAACCAGCAACAGATTCTGGTGCAGAATCGTTGCGTATTTCGCAAAGATTCTGCACCAGAATCACAACGACAGCCCCAGTTATTTACCGAGAGTAACTTGGCGGTCACGCTGGGACTTTGGTCCCTGTTGACTGCCAGTTTTTGCTTCCAATCTTGAGACATCGCCACGCGCATTCATCCAGCGTTCGTGGCCAGTTGAAGGAGCGAGCATGACCGAGACATTGAACGGCACCCATAGATCTCGAGGCGCGACCTATCAAGAAATTCTTGATCACGACAGCCACCCCGTTCGCCCCATCTTGAGGGTTGATTCTCCGATGGAACCAGGCCCGACTCTCGTTCCGGTTGAACGGTACTTTTCACAAGAATTCCACGACCTTGAAGTTGAGAAAGTCTGGAAGCGTGTTTGGCAGATGGCCTGCCACGAAGATGACATTCCCGATGTTGGCGATTACTTGGTCTACGACATTGCGCATTTGTCATTCATCGTTTTACGGAACGGACCCGACTCTTTCAAAGCGTTTCATAATGCCTGTCTTCACCGCGGCAAGTTGTTGCGTGAAGAAAACGGCAAGTGGGCGCGCGAACTTCGATGCTCATTTCATGGCTGGAGTTGGAACCTTGATGGTTCGCTCAAAGAAATTCCGTGCAAATGGGATTTTCAATATCCGCAAGCCGACGATGCTTGTCTGTCACTTCCTGAAGTCAAAGTCGGACGCTGGGGCGGATTCATTTTTATTAACCCCGATACTGCAGCCGAACCACTCGAAGATTTCATCGGCAACTTATCTGATCACTTCACATTGCTTCCCTACGAAAAGCGTTACAAGTCTGCACACGTCGCCAAGATTTTACGATGCAACTGGAAGGTCGCTCAAGAAGCTTTCTCCGAGGCCTACCACGTCATAGCAACGCACCCTCAAATCCTCGGTGGCATCGGTGACAGCAACACGAAGTACGACGTCTTCGGCAACTATTCGCGAGCGATCTCTCCGCAAGGATTTGCGAGTCCACACCTACAAGGTATGCCCGAGTTTCCATCGGTTGAAGGCGTTGGTTTGTACACCAAACTTCGTCATCCATTGAGCGGCGCGATCTATGAGCGACATGAAGATGGTTACGTTCATGTCACCGCCGTCGATGGACGTGCTGGTCGCTTCACCGATGGTGGTCATCGTGTTGACGGCACACTTGGCCAAGTTGATCCCAACATGTGCGATTGGATCGGCGGCAAACAACTTCCCGATTACGAAAACGCACCATTGCCACCATGGTTGAACGGCGATGTCCCCGAGTACTCGGTATTACGAAAGATGGTGGGCGACCTTGGCCGTCAACGCTTACGACCATTCATCGGCGATGACGTTGAGCAAGTGAGTGACGCCGAATTTACTGATTCGATTTATCTCACACTCTTCCCCAACATGCATCCGTGGGGTTCGTTTAACCAGATCGTCTATCGCTTCCGCCCGTATGGCGATGATCCCAACATGTGCATTCATGAATGCATGTTCTTCTCCCCTCGCCCACCTACCAAAGAGCAGCCGGCCACTGCACCCGTTCATTGGCTCGGTATTGACGACGATTGGACCGACGCTCCCGAACTTGGCATGTTGGCCAAAGTGTTTAATCAAGACGTTCACAACATGCCCTTCGTGCAAGCAGGACTGAAAACGATGAAGCAGCCGTACGTAATGTTTGGTGAGTACGGAGAATCAAAGATTCGCCATTTCCACAAACTGTTACAGCAGTGGATTGACAAGCCGTAGATTTCGCAAGACATACAAGTAACAAACCACTAATTAACCAAACAACTCACCAAGAAATTGAGCACCCGGAGAACAACATGAGCATCGCCGAACCCATTGCACTCAATGACGCGAAGAAATACGGCAAGACACCACTTGACCGAGTGAAGACTCTCACTGAAGTGATTCGTGCCGGTGGTGACAAGGCCCAAGAGTTACGCCATGTTCCAAAAGAAACTATCGATGCGCTCATTGATGCCGGACTTTTTCGTTTCACACTTCCCACCGAAGTCGGCGGTGAAAATGCATCAGTTCGCGAAACCATTGAAGTGCTAGAAGCAATTTCGGCCATTGATGCATCGGTCGGTTGGAACGTCATGCTTGGCTCAGAAATCAACGCCATGGCCGTTGGCGGAATGGATCCCGAACTCACCAAAGAGGTCTACATCGACAATCCACGTGTTGTGATGTGTGGTGGCGGAGGACCAGGCTCGGCTTTTGGTCGTGCAGTTGCCCAATCTGACGGAAGCTTCAAGGTGTGGGGTCAATCAACTTTCATTAGTGGATGCCACAACTCTGAGTGGTGCTTCATGCCCGCCCCAATCTTCGATGGCGATCAAATTCGTCTCGTCAACGGAGCACCCGTTGTACGCACATGGTTTTTACATCGCAGTCAATGGGACATCGTTGACACATGGGATATGGCTGGTCTTCGCGGCTCAGGTAGTCATGATGTGAAAGCCGATGGTGCACATGTTCCGGCACGTTTCGCCAATGTTCAACTCACCGAGTTTCCGGCACGCTACCCCAACCCCGTGTACCGCATTCCTGTTCCGTTGCGACTCGCGTACAACAAGGCGGCGATCGGCACTGGTATTGCTCGAGGCGCACTTGATGCATTCATTGAATTGGCGAATCAAAAGAAACCGTTGCTGTCCGCGAGCCTGATGAAAGATAAGCCTGGTGTGCACATGATGGTCGGCGAAAACGAAGCCAAACTTCGCGCTGCTCGCGCCTACATGTTTGCGGCCATGGATCGCGTTGAATACGAACTCAACAACGGATACGACCTCCCTTCGGCTGAAGCGACACAAGATGCGCGTTTGGCATGCGTCTACGCCGCCGACACATCGCGCCATATCGTCGACGAAGTACACACTATGGCTGGCACGAGTGCTTTGCGTATGGACAGTCCACTTGAGCGCAAGCTTCGAGACTCGCATGGCGCGGCCTCACACCGTTGGGTCTCACGCCCGTTATACGGAGACATTGGCCGTATCTTTTTGGGCGATGAGCCAGTGGGAGAATTTGCAGGCGGTAGTGCTGGACCTGT
The DNA here is from genome assembly GCA_943325425.2 of Bifidobacterium breve. GTDB lineage: Bacteria > Actinomycetota > Acidimicrobiia > Acidimicrobiales > Ilumatobacteraceae > Casp-actino8. The sequence continues at coordinate 3,351 of CALPPJ020000049.1, forward strand.
TCTTGGCGGCTAGTCGCACTGATTTTTCTTGGAGGCGTTTGACTGAAGAGTAGGGTATTTGTATCCCTAGGAGAGCCCAATGAGTACCCCCGATTACAGTTCCAAGCCAGCTTCTGAGCACACGCGTGCGCTTCACGCTTCGGCTGCCAGTCCCCTAGATCCCGAAGACTTCACCCGTGCTCAACGCGGTTTCATCGCCTCACTTGAGGACACCAAAATCACCGACGCCCTCGGACGCACTGCTGGTGATATTGGTCGTTACGACTTTTTACAAGGCGACGCTCCCGACACCGTGCATCCCAATTTGTGGCGTCACGCCAAACTCAATGTCAATCACGGACTCTTCGAAGTCACCGAAGGCGTGTGGCAGGTTCGCGGTTACGACATTTCGAATATCACGTTCATCAAGAGCAACACCGGCTGGATTGTTGTTGATCCGCTCACCGTTGAAGCCACCGCTAGGGCTAGCTACGAACTCATCACCAAACATCTTGGCCATCGTCCAGTTGTTGCAGTGATTTATACGCACTCACACGGCGACCACTTCGGTGGAGTTCTTGGCGTGACATCACAGGCCGAAGTCGATGCCGGGAGATGTCAGGTCATCGCACCAGTTGGTTTCTTGCACGAAGTCGTTGGCGAAAATGTGATTGCAGGCCCAGCAATGGGCCGTCGCGCTCTCTATCAATTCGGACCATTGCTTCCACCTGGACCACGCGGTCATGTTGACTGCGGACTCGGTAACTCAATACCCATTGGTCCGAACACGCTGATTGCTCCAAATCGAGACATCACCTTTACAGGCGAAGAGATGGTGATTGACGGCGTGCGAGTTGTCTATCAACTCACACCCGAAACCGAAGCTCCCGCCGAGATGAACTTCTTCTTCCCCGACTTTGACGCGTTGTGCATGGCCGAAAACTGTTCACACACCATGCATAACCTGATCCCAATTCGTGGTGCGCTCGTACGCAACTCATTGCGTTGGTCAAAGTACATCAACGAAGCCATTGAATTGTTCGGCGCAAAAACCAAAGTGTTGTTCACATCGCACAACTGGCCGCGCTGGGGTCATGACGACGCCGTTGAATTTCTAGGACTGCAACGCGACTTGTACAAGTGGATGCATGACCAAACGATGCGTCTTGCCAACCAGGGTCTGGTCCCTACTGAAATCGCGAGCACTCTCAAGTTGCCCGATGATTTCTTGGCGCAAGAACATACTCATGGTTATTACGGCGATCTCGTTCATAACAGCAAGGCTGTCTATCAGCGTTATCTCAGTTGGTATGACGGCAACCCAGCAAACCTCAATAAGTTGCCACCAGTTGAAGTTGGTCAACGGTATGTTGCGCTAGCCGGGGGTGCTGACAAGGTGATTGCTGCAGGGCGCGAGGCTCTAGCCAGTGGCGACTATCGCTGGGGTGCCGAATTGGTCAATCATTTAGTGTTTGCCGATCCAACCAATACTGAGGCCCGTGCACTGCAGGCCGATCTTCTTGAACAGCTCGGATATCAAAGCGAATCATCGACATTTCGCAACGCGTACTTGATGGGTGCTCAAGAACTACGGCATGGCACGCCCAATTTGCCCGCCAGCCCAGCTCGAGCTCGCGGCATTTTGGTTGCGATGACTGTTGAACAAATCTTTGACACGATTTCAGTGCGCCTCAACAGCGAAGCAGTTGGTGGATTGTCACTCAAGCTCAACTGGACATTCCCCGACATGGCCGGAACTTCTGACGAGAAGTGGGTGTTGGCCTTATCGCATCGGACGCTCTATGGCGTGCAAGGTCGACACGATTCTGAAGCAGTTGCGTCAATCAGCATTAATCGTTCGTTACTGATTGACATTTTGACGCAGCAAACAACGTTCGTTGATCAAATCACTGCGGGCAACATTGTTCTTGAAGGAGACGGCGCGGCCCTGCTCAACATCTTTGGCAATATCGATACCAATGCCCCCGGATTCGCCATCGTCGAACCATAAACCCTTGTGATTCTGGTGTCGTTTTAGTTGGTAATACCCATAAAAAAGACACCAGTTTCACGATTGAATAGGTGATTATGTCGACATATTCCGCAGATCTTCGCGCCACCTACAACTCGGGCCACACTCGCCCACTCGCCTGGCGCAAACACCAGCTTGAGCAAATGATCAAGATGCTCGACGAGAACGAGGCTGAATTCTTGGCTGCTCTCAAAACCGACCTTGGCAAGCCAACTGTTGAAGGCTTCATCACCGACATCGCGTTCATTACCGGCGAAATCAAGTTGATGCTCAAGAACCTCAAGAAGTGGAATCAGCCCCAACGCGTTCCGACCCCGCTCGTCACCATGCCGGCAAAATCACAACTCATTCCCGAGCCGCTTGGTGTTGTGTTGGTGATTGCTCCTTGGAACTACCCCATTCAGTTATTGCTCGTTCCGGCCGCTGGTGCAATCGCTGCTGGCAATGCCGTGGTCATGAAGCCATCCGAAGTTTCGGCAGCAACATCAACTGTTCTCGCACGACTCGTGCCGAAGTATCTCGACCAGAAGGCCATCACTCTTGTTGAAGGCGGAGTGCCCGAAACAACTGCATTGCTCGCTGAGCATTTTGATCACATCTTCTACACCGGCAACGGAACCGTTGGTCGCATCGTTATGGCGGCCGCTGCCAACAACCTCACCCCTGTCACACTTGAACTTGGCGGAAAAAGCCCTGTCATTATTGATGAATCAGCCAATATCCATGTCACTGCTCGCCGCATCGCTTGGGGCAAGTGGCTCAACGCTGGTCAGACCTGCGTTGCTCCCGACTACATCTTGGTCAACGAAAAAGTTCGTCAACCATTCTTGGATGAACTCGGCAAGGCGATCACTGATTTCTTCGGAGCCGATCCGCAATCAAGCGAAAGTTACGGCCGTATCGTTTCACCGCGCCACTTTGATCGCTTGAAGTCACTCATGACCGGTGGAAAAGTAATTATCGGGGGCGAGACCAATGCTGAGAGTCGTTATGTTGCACCGACAGTGCTGGCCGATGTTGATATGAATTCGGCGTTGATGAACGAAGAGATCTTCGGACCGTTGTTGCCCGTTCTTTCGATCAACTCCACCAAGCAGGCTATTGAGTTCATCACGGCTCGCCCTCACCCATTGGCACTGTATGTCTTTGCCGAGAACAAGTCGGTCGTCAAAGAAGTGTTGGCCAAGACCACTGCCGGTGGTGTCACGGTGAATGGAACCTTGATGCACCTCACCAGCCCGCATTTGCCATTTGGCGGTATCGGCGAAAGCGGCATGGGTGGATATCACGGAAAGTCCGGTGTGCGCTTGTTCCAGCACATGAAGCCCGTCTTAAGCCGAGGAACCAAACTTGATCCTTCACTGGCCTACCCGCCATACACCGACAAGAAGGCCAAGCTCTTCCGCAAACTCCTCTAGTCCCCTTGTTCTTCTGGTGCAGAATAGTTGCGTATTTCGTACCGATTCTGCACCAGAAGAACAGCGTTAGCTCGGTATTGGGGTGGTTCCACCGCTCATGATGTATTCAAGCCACCACTGCGGTGCATTGTCGAGCAAGTTGCCTAAATGCGAATAGTCGTGCCAACGGCAGATTTTGCCGTCGCGAATTTCCATCACCGATGTGAATGGATGCACGATGACTTCACCAGTCGGAAAGTGCCACTCTTCTTTGTGCTCAGTGATCACCACGTCGCCTTCAGCCAAAACATTTCCGGGCTGATGAACCATCTTTGAGGTTGGCCCAAGTCCGAGTCTTAGGCGGTCTGCGATGTCTCGTCCACCCACGACTGGTGGCACTGCACCCACATCCATATATTCGGCATCGTCAGCGAAACGGCTCGCGACGTCAGCCCAATCTTTGGCGTACATCGAATTCCAATGCGCTTCAGCGACTGCCTTATTGGCTTGTTCCTGTGCCCCCATGATGACCCCCTGTAAACAACGGTATGAATACCGAGAGTAGCCCATGATGAGCGATTATCTTGGAGCACATGTCGCTTGCTTCAGATGTCTTGTCGGTTTTGTTGGCCCTGGTTTGCGTTGGTTCGGCTTATGCCGATTTGAAGATGATGCCGCAGATTGTCGAGATCATGACGAAGTTGAAGATGCCGGTTCGCGTGATCCCAGCCCTCGGTATTGCCAAGATCGCCGGCGCTGCAGGGTTGATGGTCGGGTTTAGCAACAACAACTTACGGATCTATGCTGCATTTTGTTTGGCCGTGTATTTCGTGTTGGCCACGTGGCGCCATGTGCGTGTTCGTGACACCGCGGCCAACACCATTCCGGCCTTGGCGCTGTGCTTAGTGAGTATCGCTACTTTGCTCACGAGTATCTAATCTCGGATAAGAAACTGCTCAGTGAGGTTTGAGACGCTCGAATGCGTCGGCGATTTCTTTCTCGGCAGCCTGTCGGCCTTCCCATCCGCGAACGGTCGTTTC
>CALPPJ020000050.1 GCA_943325425.2 Bifidobacterium breve
ACTGCGACGGGCCAGATCGCCATCTGATGACACACACAACGTCACTCGCGGAGCAACTTCAACTGACGCAACATCACGACCGATGCGCTGTGCGCCCTCGGCAATAAACGTGCGGTAATTTGCAGCCAACGACGGCGACAAATAACGACCACCGACAAGCGCAATGTCGGCAATCTCGCCAGCCAAACGCATCATCTGCGGGCTACGAGTACCAATCGACATCGGAACCTGCGCCGGGTTCAACGGGTCAACGTGCTGCAATCGCGAATCGTTGACCGTAATCGTTTCACCCTGATAATTAACCGTCTCACCGCGCAACAACGCACGCATCACCGTGACGGCATCACGTACATGCGCAACTGGACGCGGATACGTTTCGCCGACCGCTTCAAGACCGGCACCAACGCCAAGTCCCATAAATGCACGACCGTTCGACACATCATGCAAAGTTGCGGCTATGCCAGCCAACACCGCAGGATGACGCGAATACGGATTAGTCACCATCGGGCCAAGCTCAATACGCGTTGTTGACTGAGCAACAAGTCCCAGCAACATGAAACAATCGTGCCAAAACACCACATCAGAAATTCCGAGGCGATCAAACCCCACGTCTTCAGCAAGTCGAGCGAGCTCGATCACTTGTTGCACCGGCATACCAGGCGTGATCTCGGCTTCAAGTGTGATGTTGTTGGTCATCGTCATCCAATATTTGCGATTCTCAGAGAATCGGGTACTTAGATTTGTCAGGCAATCCCGAACGCGCCGTAATGGCTTCACCAGCTTCTTGACACTGCGCCCAGAATCGATCTTCGTCAATAGTCAACATACGGCCGGCTTCAACGACCTTCTTGCCATCAACGAACACTGTGTGCACTCCCCGACCATCGGCCGACCACACGAGTTGGTTCATAATGTTGAGCAATGGACGCCATTCGGGACGATCGGTGTCGTGCAAGACAACGTCGGCTTTTTTGCCGACCTCAAGTGAACCAATTTCATCTTGAGCATTCATTGCTCGTGCGCCACCCAGAGTGGCCATTTCATAGGCCTTTTCAGCGGGGAACATCTGCGGATCGGTTCGAGCATCTTTAAACAAACCAGCAACTAAGTATGTGGCACGCATGAGGTCTGAATAGTTTGATGCGTTGTTGCCGTCGGTGCCGATACCTAAGTTGATGCCAGCCATCGCCATTTCGGGCATCTTGCCGACTTGCGTGACGCCGTAGCTGACCTTCAATGCAGTCGTCGGACAGTGAGCAACCGAAACTCCGGCTTGCGCCATGACTGCAAGTTCTTGATTATCAACTTGCACACAGTGCGTAATTGACACGTCGTCTTTCAAGACGCCAATTTCGGCCAAGTGAATCATGGGGCGATGACCAAACTCTTCAAGGAAACCTTCGGGGTCAAGCTTGGCAGGCGACATATGGAAACTCATACCCACACCATGTTCATCGGCCAACGCACGTGCGGCTTTCCACAACGGATCTGAACACGTGGTGTGGCCGACAAGCGTGCTGTATGACTGAATACGACCACCAGCAATTGAGCGGTACTTCGTAATTGATTCTTCAAGGTTGCGAATCGCTTCATCGGTGTCTTGTTTGTAGACATCGGGCTCAGGCGGAAGGTCCCAGATCCAACGACCTACCCGACCACGAATACCAATGTCAACAAGTCCTTCAACGACTTCATCCATGAAACGAATGGTCCCGGCTTCAAGGAACGACGTTGTTCCGCTCTTGAGCATTTCAATTGACGCCAACTGACCCGACATTTTTTCTTCACGGGCATTGAACACCGAATACAACGGGCACAACCACATAAATACGTTCTCTTCGAAGGGCGTGTCATCGGGAACGTATCCACGCGTGAGTGGTTCACCGGTGATGTGAATATGCGAGTTCACCATTCCGGGGGTCACCACAAATCGATCGCCACCAACTGTTTCTTTGGCCGTGTAGGTGCGCGAGATGTCTGAGTACTTGCCTACTGCGACGATGGAACCCTTATCGATGGCCACTGCACCGTTGCGAATGATGTCGCGGGTCTTATTCATGGTGACGACATACCAACCGCGAATGATGGTGTCGATAGAAATCGGTTGATCGCTCATAGTTCTCTCCGGATCTAGATGTTTAGTTGTTGATTACTCAGGTTTGCTGGCGACATACATTGAATTAAAACCAATGGGTTCAATGAGGCGAAGGGCTTCAAAACCTGTTGCCCGAATCCATCCCGTTACTTCTTCGTTGGTGAAGGTGTGACCTTGACGTGTTGCCGCCACCATCGTGACTCCCATCAACACACCAAACGGATTGAACTTACGGGTGTTATCACGGAAGTAGTCGCTCACGATGACTCGTCCGCCAGGTCGCAATGCGGCAAAGGCGCGATCAATCATGTGCTGAGCACCCTCGTCACCTTCAGTGCGCAAGATGTGCCCAAGGATGACCATGTCAAATGAGTTGGGTTCGAGTTCAACCGTATGAAAATCGCCAGGCAAGTATTCAACGCGCGACTCGTGATCGGCAATACCAGCCGCAGCGATACGACGTTTGGCTACTTCTAGCACTCCGGCATAATCGTTGACCACCGATGTTGCGGTTGGGTTTTGGCTCAACACTGCAACTGACCACGGTGCTCCACCAGCACCAAGATCAAGTAAACGCAAGTGCGGTGTGCGGCTGTAGCCGATCTTCAGATCGGCGCGCGTCGCAGCCCGCAACATCGTTGGATACGTCGCCTCAACAAGCGGTACGTAAAAACCCTCTGGGTCATTTTCAATGGGTTGCCTTGGTGTTCCACGGCGGAACGTTTCGGCTAGTTCTTCCCAGTTTTCAAGTGGACCAGGAGCAACACCAATGAGGTCGGCCATGCTGGCCACCGCGTCGCTTGTGAGATAACGCGCTGCGAGATCGCCGAGTTTGTAGACATCGCGATATTGCTCAATCATTCCGATGGCCACTAGTCCGTCAAACAAGAACAATGCACTGCGGCGTGACAATCCCGTTGCCTCAGCGAGTGGCTCAAGGGGGCACGGACCAATTTTTTGCAGCGTGTCAAAGGCACCAAGTTCGATACCAGCCATGAGAAGCCAGTAATTTCCGTAACCCTGGATGATGTTCCACACTAGCGCAGAGGCCGGTGGTTTGAAGTCGGTCCACGGTGTGCCTTTATGGGCAGCAGTATGACTCTTTTTCAGCTCGGGATACGGAGCGTCGCGTTCGACAATGGCCATCGTTATTTCACGGCTTCAAAAGAATCTTGCCGAAGACATCGTTGTTCTGCATTTTGCTTTGTGCCTCGGCGGCATCTTTGAGAGCAAACGTCGAGTCGATGACTTTTTGGAATGAACCATTACAGAAGGTATTCCAGGCCTTACCGAACTCTTCGGGACGATACGGATCGCTGCCGAGCAACTGAATTCCCATATGGAACATGAAACCGAGTGACGGAATGGTCGCAGTATCGCCAGTGGTATTGCCACAGTTGACCAAACGACCGCGTGGCTTGAGAGAAAACATCGAGTCAGCCCACAAGGCTGGTCCAACATGGTCGAACACCATGTCAACGCCCGCACCTGCAGTTGCGCCACGTGCGAAGCCCGTGACATTTTCGGTGCGGTTATTACACACTGCACTCGCACCAAGGGCGAGGGCCTTGTTGCACTTCTCTTCGCTACCAGCTGTTGCCAACACTGTCGCGCCAGCCGCGACTGCAAGTTGAATCGCCGCCACACTCACGCCGCTTCCAGCAGCATGAATCATCACGGTCTCACCAGACTTCAAGCCGCCAACTTCAAAGAGAGCATGCCAGGCGGTGAGGTAACACGTCGGAAAAGTTGCTGCATCGTCGTACGACATGGCGTCGGGGATCTTGTACACGTGGGTCGCGGGAGCGACGCACAATTCGGCATAACCACCAGCCACAGTTGCACCGATGACACCGAGTTCACCATAGATATCACCCATGCCCGCATAAATCGAGCCCGCATTGACACCTGCAAGCGATGGATCAACAACGACACGATCACCAATTGATAAACCCAGTGAAGATTCAACTTGCGAACCAATCGCCACAATCTCACCAGCAACATCCATACCTGCAATATGCGGGTAGGTAAAACCGGGCATTGTGAACCAACCGTTACGTTGCACCACATCAAGATGGTTGACGGCTGCAGTGTGAACCTTCACGACGACGTCGTGAGTACCAGCCGAAGGATCAGGACGATCTCCATAGACCAAAACCTCGGGTCCACCCGGATTGTCGTACCACACTGCTTTCATGACTGACTCCCTAGAAAATAGAAATTGAGATTGGTTACTTCAGACCGCGAATAAACGGTCGAGCCAAAGACACTGGTTGACGTGTGTGTTTAGCGAAGATCAACATCACGACAATCGTTGCAAGGAATGGTAGAGCAGCTAACAACTGAGCGTTGAAGTCGTGCCCCACAATATTTGGCAGATTTAATCGCAATGCATCGACGTAACCGAACAAGATGCAACCAGCAACTGCACCGCGCAATGTCCATCCACCAAAGATCACAGCCGCAATCGCGATGATTCCCTTGCCACCAATGTTGCCGCTTTCAAAACGACCAACTTGACCAAGTAGATACACCGCTCCACCTAGACCAGCAATCAGGCCTGTGTACAAAATTGCGTGACGACGTCGCGCGTTCACATGAATACCTGTGACGTCAGCCGCTTGTGGATCTTCACCAACTGCTCGCACTTCGAGTCCCCAAGTGGTGCGCATGAGCAGCCACCAAGACAACGGGATAACTGCGTAGACCAAGTACATCGGCCAACGCTGACCAAACATGGCCGGACCAAGGATCGGAATGTCGTACAGCAAAGGAATCTTTGTCTCGCCAGCCAATTTTGTCGAGAGGTCAAAGTTGGGCTCAAGAAAAGCCACAAGTCCGAGCAACAAAATATTGAGCGTGAGACCAATACCAAATTGATCAGCATTCAAGTAGTGACTCAGATACGCCTGTAGCGATGACACAAAGACACCAGCAATCGCTCCGACTAAAAGCGAGAAAGCAAAGTTTGAGGTCTGGGTATAGGCAATCGCTGAAGCAAAGTGACCGCCCAACAACATCGCTTCAACTGACAAGTTGATCGTGCCAGCACGTTCGGCGACCCACTCGCCCACTGCTGCAAAAACCAAAATGGCAGCCAAACGAAATGTGCTTTGGTACAACGGCCCATTGGCCAAGATGTCGCCGAAACTTCCGAGAAAAGCCAACATGGTTATGCCCTCTCCGTCATCAGGGCGAGAACTCGTCGCTTCTTGCGCAACTCACTCACCGCCGGAGGGATAAACAATGCGAGTACTAACAAGCCGCGGATCACGTCAACCAATACCGATTCAACGCCAGCAGCGGCCAAGAAGTTAGAACCGGTATGCAAACTGGCGAACGCCAACGCCACCGGAATAGATGCATACGGATTGTTACGTGCAACTAATGCCACAAGCAATCCGTCCCAACCAACACTTGCCGCAAAACCACTTGACGCACGGTAGTTAGATTCACCAGTCGCCAACATCAATGAGCCAGCGAGGCCGGCAGCTGCACCAGAAGTGAGCAAGGCCATTGTTCCGAAACGAACGTGGGAGACGCCTGCACGTTGCGCAGTACGCGGATTCAGACCCAACATCTTGAGTCGGAAACCCCACACCGAATGGGCCAACATGTACGCCACTCCAACGGCAAAGATGATTGCGATCGGCACAGTAAGCGGAACGTTGTTACCAAAGATGTGCATGATGCCAAGTCGAGAATTCACTGCAGTCTTGGCACTGTTTTGAATCTTGGTTGGAGAACCTTCAATAACTTCGAGCAATAAGAACTTACGAGTCATGGTGTAACCCGTGATCTGGCTCGATAGGTACACCAGCAACAAGGTTGAGAGCACGACTGGCACACGACGCCAGTAATAGAGCAAGGCCGAAATACCCGCCCAGGCGGCACCAGCCAACATGCCCAGTAAAACACCGAGAATCAACATCAGCGGACTGCCGGGATGAATCTTGGTCATGATGAATGCCGCACCAGTAGCACCTATCAACACTTGGCCTTCTTGACCAATATTGATGATGCCGGCTTTGGCAGCAATCGCACTTCCGGCGGCAACGATGAGAAGCGGTGCGGCACGGCGCAAGGTTTCGCCCCAACGACCAGGATTCTTAAAGGCACCATTGATCATGGCTTCAACGGCTTTTGACCACGAGCCACCACTGGTATTCACCAGGATTGCGGCGATCACAAAAGCGGCAACGATGCTGACGACATATAGAGCAATCAGCTCGACGCGATCACGCTTCGCTGTAGGTGTTGTGCTCACGCGGCACCGCCCATCATCATTCCGAGACGATGCATATCAATTTCCCCAGCCTTCATCTCACCAACAATTGCGCCGCGATACATCACCAAAATGCGATCACTCAATTCAATGAGTTCTTCAATTTCGCTCGAAATCAGCAACACTCCAACGCCATCTGCGGCTGCTTGCTTGATACGTTCGCCCATGTATTCAATGGCGCCAACGTCAAGACCTCGGGTAGGTTGCGCAGCGACCAAAACCGAGGGTCCGGTGCTTAATTCTCGAGCGAGAACAACTCGTTGTTGATTGCCGCCCGACAGAGTCCACATTGGGGCATCAACCGATGAGCAACTCACACCAAACTGCTTCACCAGATCTTCCGCTTGTTCGGTGATCTTCTTGCGGTCTAGAAATCCACGTTGGGCAACATTTTCTTGATCGGCAAGAACCAAGTTTTCGGCAACTGACATGTCAAGGACACAACCAGAGTCGTGGCGATCTTCGGGAATAACTCCGATACCCGACTTTGACATTGCACCAGGGCGACCAGTCGCAATATCGCGCCCCTTGACTTTCACCGAACCAGAATTCAACGCGGTCAAACTTGATAAAACATCAGCAAGAACTCGCTGCCCATTTCCCTCAACCCCTGCGATGCCCACGATTTCACCAGGCATCACCGACAACGAAAGATTTGCCAACTGCACACCGGCTGCTTTGGTTTGCACCGAAGCGTTGACAACTTCGAGAACCGGTGTTGGTTCAGCATGCTCAGTTGCGATGAACGTGCTGTCGCTTGACTGCCTCGCCTTGCCGCCACGTAAGTCAACAGTGCGACCAACCATGGCTTCGGCAAGCGCATGGCGATCAGTTTCATTAGTACGCATGAACGCTACGACTTTTCCGTCACGCATAATCGTGATGTCATCGGTGGCGCGCAATACTTCTTCGAGCTTGTGGCTAACAAGGGCCACAGTGCGACCTTCGGTCTTCACAACATTGCGAAGTACACCAAAGAGATGACTACTTTCTTCAGGTGTTAACACCGAAGTTGGTTCGTCAAAAATCAGAATCTTGGGGTCACGGCGCAAGCATTTAATAATTTCAACGCGCTGCCTTTGACCCGCAGTAAGTGATGAGACCCGAGCATCGGGGTCTACATCAAGACCGTAACGCTCACCGATTTCGGCAACGCGTGCACGTGCTGCCGAACGATCAAGATGAGACTTTTCTCCAAGTACAACGTTCTCCCAAACCGAGAGTCCGTCAACCAAACTGAAGTGTTGGTGCACCATTCCGATACCCAAGTCGGACGCAATCTGCGGACTGCCGATACGCACGTCTTGGCCATTAATGGCAATAGATCCTTCATCAGGAGTCACTAACCCAATGAGGATTTTCATCAGTGTGGA
>CALPPJ020000051.1 GCA_943325425.2 Bifidobacterium breve
AGCGGCTGGTGTGACCTCAAGAGTGATTCGTCGAGCCAAAAGGCGCTCACGAAGCTTTTCAAGCTGAATGATCACGATGTGGGCCAAGTCTTCTTGCGTCAAGGAACGGAACCGAATGATTTCATCAATGCGGTTGATGAACTCGGGCTTGAAGAACATTTGCGGGTCACCCGGCAAGTTTGAGGTCATCACGATCACCACATTGGTGAAGTCGACCGTTCGGCCTTGACCGTCGGTCAAACGACCATCATCAAGTACCTGTAACAAGATGTTGAAGACATCAGGATGGGCCTTTTCAATTTCATCCAGCAAAACCACGGTGTAGCCGCGACGACGAACTGCTTCGGTCAGTTGTCCGCCCTCGTCGTAACCGACATATCCAGGAGGCGCTCCGACCAAACGCGAGACGGAATGCTTCTCCATGTACTCGCCCATGTCGATGCGCACCATGGCGCGCTCGTCATCAAACAAAAATTCGGCAACCGCTCGAGCTAACTCGGTTTTTCCCACACCGGTTGGTCCGAGGAACAAAAACGAACCAATCGGACGATTGGGATCAGACAAACCGGCGCGACTGCGACGAATAGCATTTGATACAGCAGTGACAGCCTGATCTTGACCAATGACTCGCTTATGTAACAACGCTTCGAGATGGACCAACTTGGCCATTTCGCCTTCAAGCAAACGAGTGACCGGTACGCCAGTTGATTTACTCACGACCTCGGCAATGTCTTCAGCGTCAACTTCTTCTTTGAGCATGCGATTGTCGATTTGCAGAACATCTAGATGTCCCGTCGCCTCGGTGATGCGGCGTTCAATTTCGGGAATTCGTCCATAGCTGATTTCAGACTTCTTTTGTAGATCGGTTTCGTATTCAACACCGATCTTCAACTGTTCAAGTTCTTCCTTCAGATTTCGAATTGCACTGATGGCATCTTTTTCTTGCTGCCAGTGTTCGCGCATAATGCCCGAATCATTCTTGAGAAGTTTGAGCTCATCATCAATCGTTGAGAGTCGCTCCCGCGAAGCCGAATCAGTTTCTTTCGCCAACGCCAACTTTTCAATTTCAAGTTGCATAATGCGACGTTCAACAACATCAATTTCGGTCGGCAACGAATCGATTTCAATGCGCAATTTACTTGCTGCTTCATCGACCAAGTCAATGGCCTTGTCAGGTAAGAAACGGCTTGTGATGTAGCGATCAGATAAAACTGCGGCGCTCACCAAGGCAGAGTCTTGAATACGTACGCCATGGTGCACTTCGTAACGTTCTTTGAGACCGCGCAAAATTGCGATGGTGTCTTCAACAGTCGGTTCACCCACGTACACCTGTTGGAATCGTCGTTCTAGGGCCGGATCTTTTTCAACATACTTGCGATACTCATCAAGAGTGGTTGCACCAATCATGCGTAACTCGCCACGGGCCAACATCGGTTTGATCATGTTGCCGGCGTCCATGGCACCTTCTGCCCCACCAGCGCCGACGATGGTATGCAACTCATCTACGAACGTAATCACTTCACCGGCAGCATCGGTAATTTCTTTCAGCACGGCCTTCAAGCGTTCTTCAAATTCACCTCGGTACTTTGCTCCAGCAAGCAGGCTCGCGATATCAAGAGAAATCAGCCGCTTATTTTTCAATCCTTCAGGCACATCACCTTCGGCGATTCGTCGAGCTAAACCTTCAACGATGGCGGTTTTACCGACACCAGGCTCACCGATCAGTACCGGGTTGTTCTTGGTGCGGCGACTCAGCACTTGAATCACTCGACGAATCTCATCGTCACGGCCAATAACTGGATCAATCTTTCCGTCGCGTGCGCGCTTGGTGAGATCTTGGCCGTACTTCTCAAGTGCCTGAAAATTCTCTTCAGGGTTTTGCGTTGTGATCCGATGGCTTCCGCGGACATCACGCAGTGCCTGCATGAGTTCTTCACTACCGATACCCAAACGACTGTTCATCGCGAGCAACAAATGTTCAACCGATAGGTAGTCGTCCTTGAAATCTTTTTGGTACTTCTCAGCGTTCTCAAACACATTGCTGAGTTCACGATTCATACGTGGTTCGTCGCCGCCATAAGCTTTGGGCAACTTGGCAACTTTCTCATCAGCAGCGTTACGCACCATGAGCGGGGCCTGACCCAACTTGGCAAGCACTGCTGGCACGATGGTGTCGTCTTGTCGCACGATGGCGACCATCAGGTGGTCGGGAGTCAGTTCAGGGTTCGACAACGCCTTGGCCTGATCAACGGCAGCCGCAACAGCTTCTTGAGTTTTTAACGTCCAGTTTTTCGGATTCAAAGCCATGTCATTTTCCTCATCACTTCTCTTGAGCTGTCACCATCTGTAACCAATGAACTGCAGGTGCAGTCAAGTTGGTTGTCTGCTTGTAGTCACGCACATCATCGGGCAGGTTGCCGAGTGCTTCGGCAAGTCGCGAGGCATCTTCGGGTCGCCCCACTAAATGCGAAAGGGGACGTACATAAGAACGAATTGTGAACAACACACAATTTGTCTGTGGGAAACGTCGAATTGTTTCGCGTTCAACGCGCAGGAACAATCGATCGCCGGTCGTTGGATCACCAAGTGTCGGCAACGCCGGGGACTTGGCTGCGGTGCCATCAACAGCTTGATACAACTCGTCAGTATCAAGCACTCCCCAACCGGTACGCCAAAAAGATTTTTGCGGGGACAGACGTTGAAAGAATGAATCAATCGGATCTTGTAACTGTTCGTTCAGCAGATCTACCGGAGCGTGCACTTCACTCATTGTGAGACCTAGTTTTGAATTGAGATCCCAGCGATTGGGGAAGCAGACACTGCCACCGCCAAAAATCAAACGGCCATCACGTTCAACAAGCAAGGCAAAATCTTCCTGAACCAAGCGCGCGCAGGTCACCAATGGATGTTCAGCCCATTGACCATCACTATTAGGTTCGACTGCAAATCTCTCATGGCGGTGATGATTGACAATGTCTCGACCTTCACGTGTAAACCAATCGGGTCGATTCGTCACGAGATGAGTGACGAGACTTTCTAAGACTTCTGCCGCTTCATCTTCGGTATCGGGCTGAAAGGCATTCACGGTCGTGAAGTTCTTGGCAAAGACAGACTTCTTGGCATCCATTTCGTGGTCGTAGTCGTCGCCAATTTCGATCCAGTTCGTCAGATCAAGGGGCCGAAGCGCGAGTCTCCAACGAAAAGCACCGGCAAGATACGGCTGGTAATCGGGTTGCGTGCTCATGAGTTCACCTCAATCAATCTCGTCGTAACACTGCATCAACATGACCAAAGACAGTTACGGCCTGGCGCAATGGCACAATGTTGGCCTGCGAAGGCGGAGTGCTTGGTCGAACTTGTACCGCATGAATCGCTTGAGCAGCCAAAAGTCGAAGTTGATCGACTTCATTGCGCAAGCGAAGTACTTCGGCTTCGAGGTACATCACCCGACGAATACCTTCAACGTTCATGCCTTCAGCGGTCAGTTCGGAAATTCGGCGAAGACGAGCGATATCTATTTCGCTGTATCGGCGATTGCCACCTTGGGTGCGAGCGGGCTGCAAAAGTCCACGGCGCTCGTAGATACGTAACGTTTGCGGATGCATCCCGGCGCGTTCGGCGGCAACAGAGATGACATAAATGGCGTGTTCATTCGCTTGTTGACTCATGAGTGCCTCACTAACTGTTGTTCGTGTTATCTCTCGGGTTGATGTGTACGACTGAGGCCATCATTTCAATTGCCTCACGTTGTTCATCAGTTAACGAAGTCGGCACGAAAACATTGACGGTCACGATGAGATCGCCCTGGTGTTTCGTTGTTTCAACACCGCGACCCTTCACCCGATGACGGCTTCCACTTTGGGTTCCGGCCTTGATCCGTAAGGTCACGTTGTCGCCACTCAATGTCGGTACTTCAATGTTGGCACCAAGGGCAGCTTCGGCAAAGGTGACTGGCACGTTAACTGTGAGGTTGTCGCCATCACGGCCAAAGGTTGCACTCTTACCAACTCGACAAATGATGAAGAGATCTCCATTGGGTCCACCATTGCGACCAGGTGTTCCTTTGCCAGTCAAACGAATACGTGATCCGTCAGAAACACCCGCAGGTACTCGCACCTTGACTTCGCGATTTCGTTTTTCAATTCCGGTTCCGCGGCAAACACCACATGGAGTCTCGATCGTGCTTCCAGCACCACCGCATCCCGCACACGGACTCGCAAATGAGAAGAAGCCTTGATTGTCGTCAACTTGTCCACGACCACCACACTGCGAACAGGTCTTGCGATTGGTGCCAGGTCGCGCACCCGAGCCGCTACAAGTTTCACAACGCGCATCACTCGTGAGATAGACACTCGTCGTTACACCAAGAATTGCGTCATTAAAATCGAGCGTCAGATTCGCTTCAAGATCGGAACCACGTCGTGGACCGACACCACTACTGGCGCCACCTCGCGAACGACCACCTGAAAACATTCTGAACATGTCTTCAAAAGAACCCGATTCACCACCAGATGTGAATCGCATATTGCCCATTCCGCCGCCACCCATTGGACCAAGTCGACGAACTTCGTCGTACTCACGCCGTTTGGTTTCATCACTTAAGACGTCGTAGGCAGTGGATATTTCTTTGAAACGTTCTTCTGCCGCGTCGTCACCCGGTTTGGCATCGGGGTGATTCTCTCGGGCGAGTTTGCGATAAGCCTTGGTGATCTCTTTTGCTTCAGCAGTTTGAGCCACGCCCAGCACCGCGTAGTAATCCTTTTCGTACCATTCGCGTTGTGCTGCCATGACTCACCTCCTCGTTGCGTAACTAGCCGCGAACCTTGACCATGGCCGGACGCAAGACGCGCCCCTTCCATGTGTAGCCCGTTCGTAGAACATCAGAAACGACGGGGTTGCCGCTACCGTCGCCTTCGCCTTCTTCGTGAATGACCGCATCTGCTTTGGCTGGATCAAAAGTTTGACCACTGAGATCAAGCGCTTCCAGTCCTTGCTTTTTCAATTCAGTCAACAACAGATTAAAGAGCGGTTCGATTTCGGCGGGGTGGGCAACAAAAGCCGCTTCACAAGCATCAAGCACAGGCAGAAGTGATTCGGCGATGCGACCAGTGGCGCGATCAATGTCGTCCGAAGTTTGCGTTGCAACACGCTTGCGATAATTCTCGAAATCGGCTTGTAGTCGTTGCGCTATCTCACGGAACGAATCTCGTTCCGTGAGTAGCGCCTCGACGTCATGCTCAATTGCAGCTTCGGCTTCTTCAACCGCCACTGCATCTTCGATTTCACTTGTTGGTTCACCAACAATGTCATCTGGTTCGTTTGTCATGGCAGAACTCAGGCGTCGCCATCGACGATTTCGGCGTCAACAATTTCGTCATCGTTGGTGCTGCCCGCATTTTGGCCCGAAGCTGATGTTCCAGCGGCATTCGAATCACGCGCTGCTGTCTCGTACAACTTCTGACTGAATGCTTGGCTTGCCGACATCAAGGCGTCAGTAGCTGCCTTGATTGATGCATTGTCGTTGCCTTCTAAAGCAATCTTCAATGCCGCGAGCGGTTCTTCAACAGCGGCTTTTTCTTCGGCAGTGACTTTGTCGCCTTGTTCGCGCAAGACCTTTTCGGTCTGGTACACCAACGAATCGGCGTTGTTGCGAATTTCTGCTTCTTCACGACGCTGACGATCTTCTTCAGCGTGAGCTTCAGCATCCTTCACCATCTGATTGATGTCGTCTTTCGACAACGTTGACTGACCGCTAATAGTCATTGACTGTTCTTTATTGGTTGCACGGTCTTTGGCACTCACATGCACGATGCCGTTGGCGTCAATATCAAATGTCACTTCAATCTGCGGCACACCGCGAGGTGCCGGCGGCAGGTCGACCAACTGGAACTTGCCGAGGGTCTTGTTGAACGATGCCATTTCACGCTCACCCTGAATCACATGAATTTCTACTGACGGCTGCATATCTTCGGCCGTCGTGAAAACTTCAGTGCGCTTCGTGGGGATTGTGGTGTTGCGTTCGATGAGCTTGGTCATTACGCCACCCTTGGTTTCGATACCAAGCGACAACGGTGTGACGTCAAGCAACAACACATCTTTGACATCGCCCTTCAACACACCAGCTTGAACTGCTGCACCAATCGCAACAACTTCGTCAGGGTTCACAGTCTTGTTGGGCTCTTTGCCGGTGAGTGACATGACGAGGTCTTGCACTGCGGGCATACGAGTTGATCCACCCACCATGATCACGTGATGAATCTGTCCCTTGGTGAGACCGGCATCTTTAATGGCCTGTTCGAAAGGAATGCGGCAACGCTCAATGAGATCGGCTGTCATTTCTTGGAACTTGGCACGGGTGAGGGTTTCATCAAGGTGCAACGGACCTTCGGGGGTTGCAGTGATGAAGGGCAAGTTGATCTGCGTCTGCTGAACCTGACTGAGTTCAATCTTTGCCTTTTCGGCAGCTTCTTTCAGACGCTGGGTTGCCATGCGATCGTTTGCGAGGTCAACACCATGAGCCGACTTGAACTGATTCACCAACCAGTCAATAACGCGCTGATCCCAGTCGTCTCCACCTAGAACAGTGTCACCGTGGGTGCTCTTCACTTCGAACACGCCGTCACCGATTTCAAGAACCGATACGTCAAAGGTGCCGCCGCCGAGGTCGAACACCAAAATGGTTTCGTCTTCGTCGCTCTTGTCGAGGCCGTACGCCAACGCTGCTGCGGTCGGCTCATTGATGATGCGCAGAACTTCAAGACCGGCAATCTGACCCGCTTCTTTGGTTGCGGTACGTTGCGCGTCGTCAAAGTAAGCCGGAACAGTGATAACTGCCTGAGTCACGGTGTCGCCCAAGTAGGCCTCGGCGTCACGCTTGAGCTTCATCAAGGTGCGGGCACTGATTTCTTGGGGCGAATACTGCTTGCCGTCGATGTCTTCGCTGCGCCAGTTGGTGCCCATGTGGCGCTTCACCGAACGGAAGGTGCGATCAGGGTTGGTGATGGCCTGACGCTTGGCCACTTCGCCGACGAGAACTTCGCCGGCCTTCGAGAAGGCGACCACCGAGGGGGTCGTGCGTGAACCTTCTGAGTTGGGGATGACGACTGGTTCGCCAGCTTCGAGGACTGAAACAACTGAGTTCGTGGTACCGAGGTCGATTCCGACTGCCTTAGCCATGATGTTTGCCTTTCGAGGATGTTTTGTAAATGGGGGTGAATGACGAATGTTGCGTCGCCATGTGTCAAGTTAGCCCGCGACCCGTCGACTTGCAACTCATGAGGTACAAATGTTTAGTCAAAGTGACTCAAGTCCCTAGGGTGACTCAAGTCCTTGAGTTGACTCACGCCCCTTAGTTTTTCTGGTGGCAGGAATGGTCGGTTTTCCGACCATTCCTGCCACCAAAAACTCCACGACGATCTCACTGGAGTGGTGTGGCACAATGGCGAGATGAGCGCTCATGACTTAGTGATCCGCAATGCATCCCTTGTCGACGGCACGGGGGCTCCGGCCCGAATCGCCGATGTCGCAGTGAGCGACGGCGTCATCACCGAAGTCGGCCCTCGCCTGTCGGGTGCTGGCACTCGCGAAATTGACGCCGACGGCTTGACCGTGACCCCCGGTTTTGTTGATATCCATACCCACTTCGACGGTCAGGCCACCTGGGACCCCATTTTGGCGCCATCAAGTATCCATGGCGTCACATCA
>CALPPJ020000052.1 GCA_943325425.2 Bifidobacterium breve
ACCAGGTGACAAGATTTTTGATCCATTTTGGGCGCGACTTGCCGAAGCCAATGTCTCGGTGGCATTCCACTCGGGCGACGCTGGATATGGCAAGTACATCGATGACTGGGAACCCTTCGGCGAATTTGAAGCCTTCCGTTCATCGCCAATGCGAGTCATGACTAGTGACCGTGCCCCTTTCGACATGTTTGCCGTACTTGTCAGTCACGGTGTGTTCACACGACACCCAAAATTACGCGTCTCATCAATTGAAGCCGGGGCCGATTGGGTGCCGAATCTCATCAAGAAGTTCAAGAAGGCTTATGCCCAACAACCCTTTATGTTTGGCAAAGATCCAGTTGATGATTTCTGCGAGCACGTATGGGTGGCCCCGTTTTATGAGGACGATATTCATTTGTTGGCTGAAACAATTGGCGTTGAACGACTGATGTTTGGCAGCGATTATCCGCACGCCGAAGGTTTAGAAATTCCGACAACCTTTATTAACGACCTGCACGGATTTAGTGCAACTGATATTGAAAAGATCATGCGCCATAACGTCATTGATTTCTTGGGCCTCTGAGATGGCGACTCCTAGTTCGATAACTCACGAATCGACAATGCCTGAGGTCGGTCCGGGCGGTCTGGGCATCATCGAGACCATGATGGGATTCCCTGATCCCGATCCCCGCCGCTTATACGAGTTTTTCCGTGGCAATATTCGTGACAAGGAAAGTAAAGAGACCATGTTCCCCGTGGAATATCTCTTTAAACAAAATGTGCCGAGTGCTTTAACTGAAGATATTGATCCAGTTGAAGTCGCCATCAATACCATGGATCACTTTGGTATCGAACGTTCAATGATCGGCATTGAGGGTGAGCCGGGAATTCGCGCCATGCAACAATTTCCCGAGCGCTTCATCGCCTCATGTAGTGCCGATGCCAATAACGGTGTCGATGAAGTGCGCAAGATTCGCCGGCTATACGAAGAATTTGGATTGAAAGCTGTCGGGACATTTCCGGCGGGTTGTACACCGCAAGTGCCGATTGACCACGCCCGCTGGTATCCCATTTATTCGGTCTGTGCCGAACTTGGTATTCCGATCTTTATCTGCGCCGGGATCCCTGGTCCGCGAGTGCCGAGTATGTGTCAGCATGTTGAACTTCTGGACATCGTTTGTTACGACTTCCCAGAACTCAAGATTGTGACTCGTCATGGTTGCCAACCGTGGACCGAATTGGCAGTGAAGTTGATGTTGAAGTGGCCGAATCTGTACTACTCAACGAGTGCCTTCGCGCCACAGCATTACGATCCGCGCATTATCGACTATGCGAATAGTCGTGGCTCAGATCGAGTCATTTACGCTGGCTATTGGCCGATGGGACTCACCTATGAGCGCATCATGGGCGATATGCCCAAGGTGCCTTTCAAGAAAGATGTTTGGCCAAAATTCTTGCGTCAGAATGCGCTGAACGTTTTGGGTCTTTCAGACTTGCCAGGATGATCATTCGACAAACGTCAGTCGTAACGTTAGCGGTCATCAGTTTTCTCGTTGCTTGTTCTGGTTCTGAAGAGCGGGTTGCGCCGGCTTCAACTAGCGCCATGTCTGTGCCAGTTTCATTGACCGCAGTAAGTACCACTGTCGTCCTATCGACAACAGGACTGGCAACAACAGGACTGGCAACAACAGCGCTATCAACAACTGTTCCAGTGACCGTCACGCCAACGACGGTTCGCCCAGTGCAAGAACCACTTCCTCATCCAGAACTGTTTGATGCAGCCATTGGGTTACACACTCTTGATGCCGGTTCTCGCGATGTATCGGTTGCCGTGGTGTATGACGGTGAAGTGATTCATTCGTACGCCGCTTCAAGCAAGAAATCTTCGCGAGCAGTTGATGAGCAGACAAGTTTTCGCATTGCCAGCATCAGCAAAATTCTGACTGCTGAAACCGTATTGGTATTGGTTGACCAAGGTTTAATCCAACTTGACGAACCAATAGTTGGACGAGTCGCCGACAACATCGGCCTCACGCTCGCGGATTCTCGAGCGCGGAATATCACCGTGAAGCAACTCTTGGCTCATACGTCAGGTATCTCCAATTTTCTGAAAATCTTCTTTGATACCGGTGCTTATGACCAAATGGGTATGTTGAGCGAAACGTTGGGCCAGACACTTTCAACCGAGCCAGGTTCGGCGTACAAATACAGCAATGTCAACTACGTCTTACTTGGCAAAGCCATTGAATTAGTCACGGGACTTTCGTATCACGACGCTGTTCATCAGTTGGTCTTGAATCCGTTGGGACTGGATTCATTTCGCCTTGTCGGCACCTACGAGTTTGGGCCGAGCGATGCATTGCATGCGGTCTCGGGTAGTCGAACCTACATGGAACAACTCGGAGCCGCTGGTGCATGGGTCGCAACGGCAAGTGATGTCGCAAAAATGTTGGATTCAATCAACGCCGATTCTCCAACATTGCACATCCTCAGTGCTGGTCTCATGAAACTGATGAAGGTGCCCGCGACGCCGATGCCAGTTACTCCGATATGGGACTATGGGTTAGGTTTACGACTCTTTGTAAGTGGTGAATGGGGGCATTCGGGAAGTATTGAAAACGTACATTCAATGGTGGTGCATCGTCCTGATGGTTTAGTCGTCGCAGTGTTGGTCAACGGTTTGAAACCTAAAGAAACTGACGATTTAATCGGTGCAATCAATGACGCAGTATTGGCGGCACGCACAGGCGTGGCAGCGACAACGACGGTTGCTCCTTAACACGTCAGGCTTCAGTTCTACTTTGTCATTGGACGTAGGGTTGAAATGTTGTAGGTCATAAAACCTCGAGCAATCCGCTTGCCACTTGTCCGTCCCATCACTTCAGATTCGCAAAAGACCACCGAACGCCCGCGCTTTGTCACCCATGCTTCGGCGATCGCGTCCTCTTTAACGAGGGCATTGTGATACTGCACATGCAGGTCCACCGTTGAGTAACCGACAGTGTTGTCGTATGCGCTGCCGATTGCCGGTACGACTGAGGCATCGATGAGAGTGGCGATCGCTCCCCCGTGGACTATTCCCATGGGTTGTTCTAGTTCCTCGCGAAAGGGCAAAACCATGCGGCAATAGCCGAGCCGCATGTCCTCGACCTTAAGCCCAACCAATTTTGGAAAATATGTGCGGTCCCAGTTTCCAAAATTCTTCCAACGGGCGTGGACATCAGCAGAAAGGATTGCAAATTCTGAGGCGCGTGGCCACGGCTCGTTCATGGCAGTCACGATTGATGGGTCACAAGATGTTCGTTCAACAGCGCCGCGACATCAGCCGCTTGTTCTTGAATCACGAGATGTCCAGCCGGCAATGTTCGGAAAGTAGAGTTCTTGATTCCAGCAGACAATGCGTGTCCATGGGCAGGATCAACCCAGCGATCTTGTGCTCCACTAATCACCAAACTTGGGGCTGAAATATTCGGGAGCATCGAAGCAATATCAACGATGATGTCAAGGTCAAGATGGGCGATTGAACCAGGGGCCACGGTGTCCGCAGTCATTGCGACCATCGCGTCGACCATGGGTTCAATTCCAGTCAACGCATCGGCAGTGAAACCATCAACGAGTGCGTACCGCATAAAGAGATCTGGTCCGATGTTGATGAGTCGCTTCCATAGGTCAAAGGTCATGCGCATGCGGGCATCGGTTGTGGCCCATCCACACAACATGGTTGCGGTGACAACCCGCTGAGGTGCTGTGGCAGCAGTCGCTGCCGCAATCACTGCGCCGAGCGAGTATCCGGCAACGTGAAAGCGATCAACCTTGAGTTCGTCCAAAACAGCGAGTGCATCACCTACCAAACCTTCGACAGAAAGAGCGCCTGAAGGCATAGCCGATTCGCCAGATCCAGGGAATTCAACTTGGATGTAGGTACGTTCGGTAGGCATTGAGCCAATGACGAAATCCCAAGCAGACCGATTCATGGTGGTGCCATGAAAGAGCAGCACCGGTTCGCCTGCGGATCCGAGCGGAGCACCGGCTACCCCGTAACCGATAACTTGATTTTGATTGTGAATAGTGGGCATAACCAACTGTGCCACATCAGGTCATCAAAATTTGGGTGCGAACACGGCACAATGGGTTTGTGGCAACAACAGTCGTCAGTTCTCATCGAGTGCTTCTCGCAGATGGCGAGTTTCATGCGGCTCGGCTCGAGGTAGCGCATGGACGTATTCGCTCGATTTCCCCATTTGGTCGCCACGAATCCCCGACGACCGACCTGATCTTGGCCCCAGGGTTTGTCGATCTGCAGGTCAATGGGATTGATGACGTTGACGTGTGGTCAACGGCGCTTGCCAGTGATGCAGTCGCATGGAGTCGGATAAACAACCTGCTACTCGATCAGGGGGTCACAAGTTGGTGCCCAACATTGGTGACCGCTCCCCTTGAGTGGTATTCATCAGCCATCAGTTTTCTCTCGCAACAAAAGCCCGATGCGTATCTTCCCCATGTCATTGGTGTGCACCTTGAAGGACCATATTTAGGCACTGCTTTTGGCGCTCATCGAGCACAGTATGTGCGCGAGCCTGATTTGCAATGGTTGACCAATGTTGCTGACAACATTGCGTTGATGACTTTAGGTGCAGAAGTCATAGGGGCTCCCGAAGCGTGTGCATTACTTGCGTCTCGGGGTTGCGTTATTTCGGTGGGTCACTCGCGGCCGACGCGCCAACAATTCAATGCGTGTGTACAGGCAGGTGTGTCCTTAGTGACGCATCTTTTCAATGCTATGAGTGGTGTTCATCATCGCGATTCAGGTCTTGCGACATGGGCCCTGACCGATGATCGGGTGTATGCATCGTTAATCGCTGATGGAGTACACGTAGATCCTGATGTCATCGCTTTGGCATTTGCCGCTAAGGCCAGCCAAATTGTACTTGTGACCGATGCGGTCGCTTGGCGCGCTGGTTCAGCAGGAAAAGTCCAATTGGCGTTGCATGATGGGGCCCCGCGTTTGGAAGACGGCACACTGGCTGGTAGTGCCGTCACCATGCCCGAGGCTCTGAAAATCTGTGTCGGTCAAGCCAACGTCTCCGTCGCCCAAGCTGTGATGGCGGCAAGTGCACACCCTGCAAGCGTCATGGGTTTGGCCGATCGCGGTCGTCTCCAGGGCGGATATGTCGCCGACATCGTGGGGTTGACAGATGATCTTGAAGTCCGCGCCGTATGGATGTCTGGTCAGCGCGTGCGCTAATCGTCTGTTGACATGTGTTTCTTAATTGGGGTGTCGTTACCCTCGGAGTCATGCAGATTGTCTCGGCTTTATTTGTAGAAAACTTTGAGTTACGACAGGCTCCAGGACCGAGTAGTCGTATTGACATCACAGGTGCAATGTTTTCAATGGCGGCACCATCGCCAGTTCCACTCACGATTGACCCCCATCTCGTTGCGCTCATCTACTGTGCGCCCCACCAAAGTGGCTCGGGGGTTTTCGAAGTGATCTTCCGCAAAGGAATGGAAGAAGATGCTGAGCAAATCGCCCGCAACGTCAGCCCGTTCACAGTTGATCCAGGGAAGTTCACCTATCGCCTCGTCAAAGGTGAGCTCGATTTCACCGAGTATGGCCAGATTTTCGCCCATTGCCGAGTGGATCATGGACCGTGGCATCTGGTTCCTTTCACTTTGTTGCCCCCAGTTTGAGTTTCGCTCCCTAGGCGCAACAGTGTCCTCGGTTACAGTTTCTTTGTGCCGTCTCAACTGACCTCAGAATTCGATCAAACAGCTGTCAATATTGCCCGTGGGTTTGCCATGGACGCGCCGCTCAAAGCTAAGAGCGGACACCAAGGAACGGCGATGGCCTTGGCTCCCCTGGCTCACGTTTTGTACAGCAGAGTGATGAAACATGATCCAACCGATGCCTTGTGGCCAGATCGTGATCGTTTTGTACTGTCGGCTGGTCATGCGTCAATCTTGCAGTATTCGATGTTGTTCCTTCAGGGGTACGGACTTGAAATGTCGGATCTGCAAAATTTCCGTCAATGGGATTCAGCGACTCCGGGCCACCCCGAACGTGGGCATACGGCAGGTATTGAAGTTACGACTGGTCCACTCGGTCAAGGATTCGCTAATGCAGTCGGTCTGGCTTTAGCTGAACGACACCTACGTGCGCGATTCGGTAGCGAGTTGTCGAATCATCACACCTATGTCATTGCTGGCGATGGCTGCCTGATGGAAGGGGTCAGCCATGAGGCAGCTTCGTTAGCAGGTCATCAAAAACTCGGGCGATTGATTGTGGTGTTTGACGACAACCAGATCACCATTGATGGCTCAACAAATTTGACTTGCAGTGATGACGTCGCGATGCGCTTTGCCTCGTATGGCTGGGAAGTCGTACGACTTGGCGCGATTGGCGAAGACTTAGATGGTCTTGAGTCAGCTCTCGTAGCTGCTCGTGATTCTCAAGATGATCGACCCAAATTATTGATTTTGCAGACTCAGGTTGGCTTCCCGTCTCCCGACTGGACAGGTAAGCACGAAGCGCACGGCAATCCATTCACTGCCGAGCATGTCACGAAGACGAAAACTGCCATGGGTATCCCCGACCAACCATTTTGGGCTCCCCAAGAAGTTGTTGATGCGTGTCGTGTGCAAGCGAAGAAAAATGGCTCGGCAGAAAATACTGCGTGGAAGTCGCGCCTTAACTCAAGCGCTCACAAGGCTGAGTGGGACGCGGCGTGGAATGGTGGAGCGGCTGGTTGGCAAGAACTGCTACCAACTTTCGCTCAAGGTGAATCAATCGCTACACGCGTGGCCATTCAAAAGGTTTTTGATGCAGTGCTATCGGGCCAGCCCGGTTTAGTCTCTGGTTCGGCCGACCTCACCGGAAATACTGGAACCAAATTGTCGGGTCAATCACCGATGTCGCACGCGACTCCTGAAGGTCGACAAATCTATTACGGCATTCGCGAACATGCGATGGGTTCGGCCATGGTGGGCCTGGCGCTACACGGCGGTATCTATCCGGCTGGTGGAACATTCTTTGTTTTCTTTGACTACATGAAGCCACCTATTCGTTTAGCGGCTTTGTCACAGGCAAAGTGTCTCTTCGTGTTTAGTCATGACTCGGTAGGTGTTGGTGAAGACGGACCGACGCACCAACCGATTGAGCATCTGGCCGCGCTTCGCGCTATTCCCAATTTGCAGGTGATTCGTCCAGGTGACGCCAATGAGACGTCACAAGCGATTCGCGCTGCTTACGAATTTGACGGTCCGACGGTCGTTGTTCTCAGTCGTCAAAATCTTCCCGTTGTCACTGATGGCTCCGCGGTTACTCATGGTGCCGGAATTGTTCATGCAGTTGACGGAGCACCCGAGGCTGTGATCGTTGCGACCGGAAGCGAAGTGCATCTCGCAATCGCGGCTGCACAAGAACTTGGACAGGCCGGACACAAAGTTCAAGCAGTGTCATTGCCTTCATGGGATCGCTTCGAGGCCTACCGAGTTGCGCACCCCGACTTGGCCGAACGTGTTTTGCCCAAGGGTGTTCCGACCGTTTCAGTTGAAGCTGGTTCAACATTTGGCTGGGAACGTTATGCCGATGTCTGCATCGGGATTGACCGCTTTGGTGCCAGTGCCCCTGGCGCAGAAGTTCTTGAT
>CALPPJ020000053.1 GCA_943325425.2 Bifidobacterium breve
GATTGTTTTCTTCAGACATCAATATCCACCAGTACTGGAGCATGATCACTCGGCTTTTCACCTTTACGAGCCTGACGATCGACAATCGTCCAACGAGCTTTGGCAGCCACTGATGGTGTTGCCAAAATTAAGTCGATACGCATTCCCTTGTTTTGATTGAATCCACCGGCTCGATAATCCCACCACGAAAACAATTTGTCGTCGGGATGATGTTCACGAAAGACATCAACCATTCCCCAAGACTCAAGGTCGCGTAAGACCTGGCGTTCTGCTTCACTCACATGCGTCGCACCCACAAAATCGGCAGGGTTGTACACATCAACATCGGCTGGAGCGATGTTGTAATCACCAGTCACCACTACCGCGCCACTTGGCTGAGTATCTGCATTGAGATGATCAATCAATCGCTTCATCCACGCCAACTTGTAGTGGTAATGATCGTGATCTAATTCGCGACCGTTCGGCACATACACCGAACTCACCCGTATTCCGCCACATGTCGCGGTCACCAGACGAGCTTCAGCATCAAGCGGTTGACCATCTGCAAAATTGCGTACGGGATTTTCGAGTCCGACTTTGCTCAGAATTGCGACACCATTCCACTGACCTTGGCCATGGTGAATTGACTCATAGCCCATCTCGGCGAAATGTTCGGTTGGAAACGCATCTTCGGCCATTTTGGTTTCTTGCATACACACCACGTCTGGTCGCACATCGAGCAACCATTCATCGACACGTGGCATTCGTGCCCGTAGTGAGTTGACATTCCAAGTAGCGAGACGCACAAGAGAACCGTAGGCGATCAGTGACCCTCAAGTCACTTGCGGCGAGGGGCAGTCTTTGTCGCGGCTTTTTTAGCGACAGCTTTCTTGGCTGGCGCCGCTTTCTTGACCGGAGCAGCCTTCTTTGCTGGCGCTGACTTCTTTGCTGACGCAACTTTCTTAACCGGCACAGCCTTCTTTATCGGCGTGGCTTTCTTGGCTGGAGCAGCTTTCTTGACTGGTGCTGACTTCTTGGCTGACGCCGCCTTCTTGACCGGAGCAGCCTTCTTTGCTGGTACTGCTTTTTTGGCTGGTGCTGCCTTCTTTGCTGACGCAGCTTTCTTCTTCGATTTCGACGCGACCTCTGACACTGACTTCGTTGTCGGGACCAGATCAATACTGCGACGGCCGGCGATGATTTCTACGATTTCAAGAGTCACGCTCTCGCCGAGCTGCATTACCTCTCGGGCCGAGCGCGGCGGAGGACTACCTAAGAGACGCAACGGAACGTATCCACGGACATCGCCAAGGGTGACGTATGCACCGTGCGACGAATAACTCTCAACGATTCCCACGACGACAGAGCCGACGGTGTTCTTTTCAACAAATTGCAAAAATGGCAAGATGTCATTGACTGATTTTGAGTTATCAATTTTCTTCGCTGGCAAAGTTGCTCCAGGTGGCAATGACTTCGGCACCGGCATTGGCTTCATCGCTTCGGCGCTCACCTTGACTTTGGCGACACCTTTGCCCGGCTTGTCAGACGATGGCTGCGACTCACGGATCGCTCGGCGACTCTTCTCGCCGCGCACTGGGGTGCGATTCACGAACACCCAACCCACATTCGGAACCGGCTTGCCGCCAATTAAGCGACCTTCGTCAAACAGCCATTCATATTGGCCATGAAATTCTTGGTAACTATCGTTCGACAGAATCGATGCACCAACTTTTTCAGCGATGCTCAACACGAATCCGTCCCCACGACCAACAGTTCCAGCAGGAGGAGTCACAAGTTCGTTATGTTCAACCGCTTTGTCAAAAGCTGTGACTTCCTTGGGATCAATGCGATGACCAAAAGTTGCATCAACAATGACCGTGATAACCGCTTTGGGATGATCGTTGATGAAAGCCATGACGGCATCGTTGAGTTGCTTCAGACTGGGCTTTGAACGGCCCTCTGTAGCAATGTTCGAACCGTCCACAATGACGTGTTTGAGGGCGGCGGGCTTAGGAGACATATCCCTTCTAGTGAACCACTAATGGGGCTCTGAGGTGGGGATAGCCCTACGATCATGGGTGTGACTCGTACGACCACTATTTCGGCAGTTCTCTGGGATTTTGGGGGCGTGATCCTGAGCAGCCCTTTTGAGGCGTTTAACCGCTTTGAGACCGCCCAGGGACTCCCCCTTGACACCATCCGGACGATCAATGCCACCAACCCCGATGACAACGCCTGGGCGCATTTCGAGCGTAGCGACATTTCCGCGGCCGAATTCGACCAAGCCTTCGCCAAAGATGCCGCAGCCGCTGGATTCAATATTCGGGGTTATGACGTTTTGTCACTTCTCAAGGGCGAAATTCGGCCAGAAATGGTCCACGCCCTCGACCTGGTCAAGGCCGCAGGGTTCAAAACCGCCTGCCTGACCAACAACATGGTCGGAGGTGACGGCCTGACTCAACATCCCGAAAACAGCCGCGAGGCCGAGATTGACCTCATCATGGAACGTTTTGATGCCGTCGTCGAAAGCTCAAAAGTTGGTTGCCGAAAGCCGGAAACCCGGTTTTACGAAATTGCCTGTGAACTACTTGACGTGGAACCGACCGAATGCGTCTTCCTCGACGACCTCGGGATCAATCTGAAGCCTGCTGCAGCCATGGGAATGCAGACCATCAAGGTGCTCGGCGCCGATAAAGCAATCAACGACCTCGAAGCCATCCTCGGAGTGACCCTTCGTTAGTGCTTCTGGTGTCGTTTTCTTTGGCATTACCAAAGAAAGCGACACCAGAATCGCGAGTAACTCAGAGGCCTTGGAAGGTTTCGTCCATCAGGTCGGCAAGTTCTTGGTCGTGGACGGTCTTTGAACCCGTCGCGGGGCTTCCGCTTTCGACTCGAGCAACGCGACGCAAGTCGTAACCCTGCTCTTTGACTCGCCAGAAACGGTGCTCAACAAATGTCCAAGCGCCCATGTTGCCAGGTTCTTCTTGTAGCCACACAACCTCTTTGGCGTTCGGGTAACCCTGCAAGACATCCATCATCTGATCGACCGGGAACGGATACAACTGCTCAACACGAACAATCGCTGCGGCGGCACTGCGCTTATCGCGCTCGGCGAATGCATCCCATGCAACTTTGCCCGAACAGAACACCACGCGCTTCACGCTCGCCGCATCGGTCACGAAAGGATCGTCAAGTACTTCTTGGAATGAAGTACCAGGTTCGAGATCAGAAATCTTTGAGCGGACTTCCTTCATTCGCAATGGGCCCTTAGGCGTAAAGATCACCAAAGGCTTACGAATCTCGCGGTGCATCTGGCGACGCAACACGTGGAAAAACTGTGCAGCCGTCGTGGCGTTCACAACTTGGATGTTGTCTTCGGCGCACAAGGTCAAGAAGCGTTCAATACGCGCCGAACTATGTTCGGGACCTTGGCCTTCGTAACCGTGTGGCAACAACATGACGAGAGCATTGTGTTGCCCCCACTTATCTTCGGCGGCCACCAAATACTGGTCAATGATAATTTGTGCACCGTTGACGAAGTCACCAAATTGTGCTTCCCACAAAACCAATGCTTCAGGATTGGCATGGGCATAACCGTATTCAAAACCAAGCGCAGCATATTCGCTGAGCAGCGAGTCGTACACCCAGAACTTTTCGGCACCTGGCAACTCAGATAGCGGAATCCAGACCCGTTCGGTGTTGTTATCTACTAACGCCGAGTGTCGGTGACTGAACGTTCCACGTCGTGAGTCTTCTCCGGCCAAACGCACCGGAACGCCTTCGGTGACGAGTGAGCCATATGCCAACAGTTCGGCTGTTGCCCATTCGACTTCACTTTGCTCGTTGTAAATCTTTGAGCGCAACTCGAACTGCTTACCTAATTTCGGATGGACCGTAAAGCCCTCGGGATAATTGGTGAGCTGTGCAAAGACTTTGTCGAGCACTGCTCGTTGAACACCGGTGTCGACATGCGGCAAAACGCCAACAGGCTTGGGCGGCTTGGCAACTTTGGTCGGTACTGGTGCGTGAGAACGAGTCTGATCAAGCGCTACTTGCAACTTGCTCTGGAAATCGTTGAGGGCTTGTTCGGCCTCTTCAAGTGTGATGTCACCGCGACCAACCAATGTCTCGACATACAACTTGCGAACACTGCGCTTTTCAGCAATGGCCTTGTACATGAGCGGTTGCGTGTAACTCGGGTCGTCACCTTCGTTGTGACCATGACGGCGGTAGCACACCATGTCAATCACGACATCTTTGTGGAATCGCTGGCGGTATTCCCATGCAAGTCGCGCGACGCGAACACACGCTTCAGGATCGTCAGCATTGACATGGAAAATTGGAGCCTGAACCGTCTTGGCAACATCGCTGCAGTACAGCGATGAACGCGCGAACTGCGGCGACGTCGTGAAACCAATTTGGTTGTTGATGATGAGGTGAATCGTTCCACCAACGCGATAACCATTGATGTCACTCATGCCTAGACACTCGGCAACAATTCCTTGACCGGCAAAAGCGGCGTCGCCGTGAATCAAGATTGGCAGTGCGGGGAAAGAACCTGGCGGATCAATTTGGTCTTGACGCGCACGGATCATGCCGAGCACTAACGGGTCAACAGTTTCAAGGTGACTTGGGTTAGCGGCGAGTTCAATCTTGATTGATGCGCCGCTCGGGTTGACGTGCTGACCCGAAGCGCCCAAGTGATACTTCACATCGCCCGAACCCTGGACAGTTGCCGGGTCGACGTAGCCTTCAAATTCACCAAAGATGCTGTCGAGGCTCTTGCCCATCACATTTGCCAAAATGTTCAAGCGACCACGGTGCGCCATACCGACAACTGCTGAGTCAAGTCCGGCCGAAGCCGCCCGCGACAAAATCTCATCGAGAATCGGCACGGCACTTTCGGCGCCTTCAAGACCGAAACGCTTTGTTCCGACATACTTCGTTGCCAAGAACTTCTCAAATGCTTCAGCAGCATTTAAGCGCTCAAGCACACGATGCTTTTCTTCTTTTGACAACTGGAATTGCACACCTTCAAAATGGCTTTGCACCCAACGCTGTTCATCGGTGTCTTGAATGTGCATGTACTCAACGCCAATACTGCGGCAATAGGCATCGCGCAAAACATGCAACAACTCGCCCAACGGCAGGCGATTAGTACCAGCGACACCGCCAGTTAAGAATTCGCGATCGAGGTCCCAAATAGTGAGACCATAAGTTGCAGGGTCGAGTTCGACGGGCAACTTCGGTTCTTTCCATCGCAACGGATCGATGTCGGCAATGAGGTGACCGCGCACGCGATGTACGCGAATCAAAGTAGCAATTTGCATCTGCTTGTGCAGATTCGATTCTTCACGGTCAAGTGGGTTGACGTCGGTGCGCCATTTCACTGCCTCGTACGGAACTTCAAGACTCTTAAAAACTCCTTCGTAAAAACCGTGCTCGCCCAACAAGAGCTCATGAACACGCTTCAAGAACATGCCGCTTTCGGCACCTTGAATGATGCGATGGTCGTATGTACTGGTAACAGTGACAACTTTTGAAATACCTAACGTTCCGAGGGCTCGCTCATCGGCACCTTGAAATTCGGCCGGATAATCAATAGAACCAACACCAACGATGACACCTTGACCAGGCATCAAACGCGGAACGCTTTGAACTGTTCCAATCGTGCCAGGGTTGGTCAGACTGATCGTTGCGCCTTGGAAGTCGGCCACGGTCAGTTTGTTTTGCTTGACCTTGCGCACAACATCTTCGTAAGCCACCAAAAATTCACCGAATGAAAGACGATCAGCTTCGCGTAAAACCGGAACAACCAACGTGCGACTTCCGTCAGACTTCGCAACGTCAACTGCGAGTCCCATATTGATGTGTTGATGATGCGTCACACGCGGCTTGCCATCGGCACCTTCAGAGAATCCACTATTCATGACCGGAACTGCGTCGGCAATGGCACGAACGATTGCGTAACCAATTAAGTGAGTGAAACTAATTTTGCTTTGCCCAGTTCGGCTTCGATAACCGTTGATCACACTGCGGTTAACTTCAAGCAATTTCGCGGGAACGTTACGGAAACTTGTTGCTGTCGGAACGGTGAGACTTCGTTCCATATTCGTCACAATTGCGAGACTCGCGCCACGAATTGGCTCACTCGTATCTTCAACTGGCGAGGCCACAACTGCTGGCGAGGCAACGGCTTTCGCTGCACCATTCGAGGCCGCTACCGAAGGCGCAGCGGCAGCGAGAGGCTCTGGTTTCGGACTGGTCACTGCCGCAACTGCCGTTGCCATCGACTTGTAATCCGAGAAGAATTCCTGCCACGACTCACCGACCGATGCAGGGTCAAGGCGGTATTGCTCGTACATCTCCTCAACGAGCCACGAATTGGCTCCAAAGTCGGGAGTGGACGCAGTGGTAGGAATCAGCGCTTCAGACATCGTTGAAAACTGTACCCCGATTGACATGTCTGCCTGCGGTGCATTCATCCCCCAATCAGCAAACTTGACGAGCGTCACGCAGATCGGCACAACTGTCGTTTGATTTTCGCAAGTAATTACTTGTATATTTCTCACATGCGTTTTCTTCGTCCCATCACTGCCACTGTTTTCGCCGCTTCCCTCCTCACCCTCAGTTCATGCGGTGGATCGTCGTCAAGCTCCCCGGATTACACCATCCCCGCCGATGCCGGGTTAGTTGTCAAGGCAGTTCCGTCCATCCGCTGGGACGCCAACGAGTACACCGCTGCGGCTGGCGACATCAAAGTCTTTTTAGCCAACGACGACAGCGTGAAGCACATTTTGGTGATCCGCCAGGGCGACAAAGTGGTGGGCGACCTCGAACTCACGGTGACCAAGCGCGGCACGTTCGACGAAGGCACGATCAATCTTGAAGCTGGCGAGTACAGCGTGTACTGCATCATCCCCGGACATAGCAATATGAACAGCAAGCTCACTGTGTCCTAAACATTTCTTTCAAGAACGCAAAAGGGCCGCCCCATTGGGGCGGCCCTTTTCAATTCAGTACTGAGTTACTCAGGCCTTGAGGAAAATCTCACCCAAGATGTAGAGCACGACCCACAAAGCAACCGATGCGTACATGGCATTTTTGTGATTCTCATATGGCCACAACAACTTGTTGGTGGTCGCAGTTCCGCCCAATTTGCCAAGGCAGTTGAGTTCAAGAATTGCGCCAATCACCAGCGAAATGATGACAAAAGTCCAGGCCTTACCAGCATCTTGGCCGTCATACAACGGACCGAAGAAGTGTGAAGCACCAACCATGTAGAACAACATTGACACTGAGAAAACCATGTTCTGACGGCTCGCAAGCACCGCACGACGACCAGCTGCTGGTGCGTCTGGGTTAGCTTCACCACCGGCAAGAACATTGGCCGCGTTAGCCAAAACAATCTTCTGGTTCTTCCAGATAACCATCCACACGTTGGCGGCCATCGTGATACCGAAAATCATGCCGACAAAGATCGCCGAGTTATGAGGAAGACCATACGTCGAGGTCTCGCTCATGAAGTCCTGCATGTAGTTCTCGGTCACGCCAATAATCAAAAGACCAAGGACAAGAGTGACGACTGAAGCCCAGCGGAACCACCACAATGCCCGACGAGCAAGTTTGTCGATTGAGATA
>CALPPJ020000054.1 GCA_943325425.2 Bifidobacterium breve
ACATCCTTGGCCTTCACAAGAAATTGTTCGGGCGAGTTTCTGAATTGAACGAACTCAACGTTCGGGTGCAATGGATTGGTCGCCCCTTTGATGACGCTGCTGCCCGCACCCCGACATATGTACAACGCGCGATTCGAAAAGCTATTTCTGATACAGCCCAAAACACGGGAATGACGTTGACGGTCGCCTTTGACTATGGCAGCCGCACCGAGATCGCTCACGCTGCTCGGCGTGTAGTTGGTAACCACCAGATACCCACTGTGGCTTCGATGACGCAAGCCATGTACATACCAGATATGCCCCATGGTGATGTTCTGGTGCGAACGTCAGGTGAAACCCGGATATCAAACTTCTTGTTATGGCAGGCCGCCGGATCGCCTAGCTATTTCACTGACAATGCTTGGCCAGATTTTACAGAAGAAGACCTTGATGAAGCGATTGCCCTCGCTCACAAGTTGCATTCGCACTAAATCACTCGTCAAACCCTTGACCGTGATTACCCAACTGTGAGACAGGCCTGAAGTACGGTGGCGGTCTGTGTCTGTCCCTCGTTCCAAGATAAACGTGACCTAAGCGCTTGAAATCGCTACGACGGCATTGCCGCATTCAGAGTCACGTCCAGGCCAAAAGGAAATGGCCCATGAAGTGGCCGAAGCTCTTGCCGAAGGTAAACACCTCATCGTTCAAGCAGGCACGGGTACAGGCAAAACAATCGCCTATCTCGTTCCTGCCATCGTTGTTGGAAAAAAGACTGTCGTTACTACCGCAACAAAAGCCTTGCAGGATCAACTGGCCAATAAGGACTTGCCTTTTCTCGTCAAAGAACTCAGTTCATATGTCAACCGATCGGTAACTTTTGCAGTTTTGAAAGGTCGCAGCAACTACATCTGCCGACAACGACTAGCCGAACTCAACGGTGAAGCCGACAAAAAAAGTCGCAAAAATGATTCGCCGACGTTGTTGGAAGTTGATGAAATGTCTCAATCGGTTCGACGCGAAATCGAACTCATTTCGGAGTGGGTCAAGACAACAAAGAGTGGCGATATGGCTGAGATCTCGTGGTCGCCATCAGATCGCGCCATGAAAGCAGTCAGTGTTGGCAGTGATGAATGTCCGGGGGCCCGCCGATGCCCCCTGGGCGGAACTTGCTTTTCTGAAATCGCTCGTTTCAAAGCCAGTGAGGCCGACATCGTCGTCGTAAATACTCATTTGTACGGACTTCATGTCGCTTCAGGCGGACAGCTTTTGCCAGAACACGAAGTTCTCATCGTTGATGAGGCTCACGGCCTTGAAGACATCATGAGCGATACCGTCGGAATCTCGCTGCACGCCGGAAACTTCAATTTCTTCGCCGGGGTCGTGAAGCGCATCATCGCCGATCCCAAAGTGATCAGTGACATCGTCAACATAGGCATGATGCTGGACGAAGTTTTGTCCCCTACCCACGGTCAAAGAATTTCGGCGCCGCTCCCGTTAGAGATCACCGCGGTCTTGGCCGAAGGTCGCCGCATTGTGGCGCGCATCCTGGATGTTTTGCGCGCTATTGAAACCAAAGATGACGACAGCAACCAACGCAAACTTCGGGCCCAGACCTTGGCGTCGCGACTCGCCGACACCATCGACGTTGCGCTCAAAACCGATGAAACTTACGTTCCGTATGTATCGGGAACCGTTGATCATCCGAAACTTGATATCGCTCCACTTGATGTTGGTCCGGTACTTGATGCTGGGGTGTGGCAGAAGACAACCGCCATTTTGACCAGCGCAACAGTTCCTAACAAGATGGCCGAGCGAATCGGATTACCAGTCTCTCGTACCCGTATGTGCAATGTCGAAAGTCCTTTCGACTATCAATCAAATGCAGTTCTCTACTGTGCCAAACATCTTCCGAATCCCAATTCTACCGATTTCACCAAGTTGATGCACGATGAGCTCTTTCATCTGATCGCTGCCGCCGGAGGACGAACACTGGCTCTATTTACGAGTTACCGCGCTCTTGACCTGGCCGTTGAAGCTATGCGTAAACGTTTGCCCAATACAATTTTGTCGCAACGTGAATATCAGAAAACGCAACTTGTCAAACTGTTCTCCGAAGATGAATCCTCTTGCCTCTTCGCCACATCGGGCTTCTTTCAAGGAATTGATATACCCGGACGGACCCTGTCACTGGTCACTATTGACCGCATTCCCTTTCCCCGTCCCGATGATCCGCTCTTGAGCGCTCGCCGTGACGCGATTGGTGATCGCGCGTTTCGGGAAATTGATCTTCCTCGAGCGGCAACACTGCTCGCTCAAGCAACCGGGCGATTGATCCGAAACGCCACTGACCGCGGTGTCGTCGCGGTCTTTGATCCTCGACTCGGCAATGCCGGATATCGACGCGACATCTTGGAGTCGATGCCGCCCATGCGGAAATCAGTTGACCGCGCCGAGGTTGAAGAATTCCTCAAAACCATTACCCGCTGAACTTTTAGCCAGTCGGCATTAATCGATAACCAATACCTCGAACGGTGAGAATCAGTTTCGGATCGTCGGGATGATCTTCAATTTTCACTCTCAAACGTCGAACATGTGCGTCCACTAATCGACTATCGCCCAAATAGTCATAGCCCCACACTCGTTCAAGTAACTGATCACGAGATAACACCACATTGGGATGATCAGCGAATTCGCAGAGCAAATTGAATTCGGTTTTGGTCAGAGAGAGTTCTTGTCCACCTTTGAAAACAAGTCCTTGCTCCCGTCGAAGATCGATGTCGCCCATGATTTCGCTTGATCCACTGCCAACAGAAACATTCTGTAATTGAGCTCGACGCAAATGAGCGCGAACTCTCGCGGCCAATTCTTTGGGTACGACCGGTTTCGTCACGTAATCGTCGGCTCCGGCTTCGAGACCCGCCACCATGTCTTGAGTGTCGGTTTGAGCGGTCACCATGACGATGGGGACGATCGACATGGCGCGCAGAGCTCGACATACATCGAAACCCGACATATCGGGCAGGCGGATGTCGAGCAGAACCAGATCAGGTTCATTCGCATGAAATGCCGCCAAACCCGAACGACCATCTGGCGCCTCGCTAACGGTGTAACCCTCATCTTCAAGTACTAATCGCAACGCCAAACGGATCTGATCGTCATCTTCGATGAAAAGCAAGGTATTCACTTCCGACATTCTTGCTCACCTTTTCACTTTGTTACACAAAACGCACACTATTCACATCGTCCCTTCACATTGATCCGTGAAACTGAACCTCGTTCACGCTGGTTCGTCAGAGGTCGTCCTCCCCCTGATCTCTGATGGCCAGCGGAACCCAATCTTCGCCCGACTCGCCGGCCTCCGGCCCGAGTCGGGCGATTTCTATTCTCGGACGAAGGGTCCTAACCTTCAAATTGCTCCTCACTTCCGCTGCTTTCGGACAGTGCGGCCCACATAAGGCAAGATATGTCTGTGCGCATCACTCAACGGATCAGAAACCTCAGTCTGCGCAGTCGCGTTACTTTGCTTTTCTTGATGACTGGACTAGTGGCCGCACTACTGCTTTCGGGTGCGAGCTACCTCACGGCGAGGTCATATTTGTTACAGCAACGCGAAGAAATTGTAGAACGGCAAGCCTTCAACAACGCCCAACTCATTCGCACTCAGTTAAGAACTCGGCGAAGTGAGGCATTTGAGTTGATCTCTGGAATTCGCACTGAGTCAAATGGGTTTGCCGTCTTACATTTGTCGCCCGAAGACCTGTATTTTTCGCAAGATATTCTCAACACCCAAACTTTGCTTCCTTCTGAATTAGTCTCTGCGACCCTTCAGGGAATCACCTCCCGCCAACGTTTCTCGATAGATGGTGAACCATTTATTGCGATGGGCGTCTCCATCAACGAGATCAATGCGCAGTACTTCGAAGCGTTTCCGCTCAGCGACGAAGAGCGTACGTTGACAATCATTGGTTCAACTTTGCTGGTGGGCATCTTGGTCGTCGGATCCTTGTCTTCGTTGGTCGGACTGTGGGTCAGTCGGCGCCTAATGAGACCCCTCGAACGGGTGAGCGAGGCAGCCAGCGAGATCGCTGAAGGAGGTCTTGATACCCGCCTTGAACACGAGTCTGATCCTGACCTTTCGCGACTCGTCAACTCTTTCAACGAAATGGCCGATGCAGTACAAACCAGAATTGAGCGTGAGGTTCGTTTTGCCTCAGATGTCAGTCATGAACTGAGATCGCCAATTACAGCCCTGGCAGCTGCGGTTGAAGTGCTTGATGCCAGACGCGCCGACTTATCCGACCGCACCCAACAGGCCCTTGATGTCGTGGTCTCACAAATACGTCGCTTCGATCAGATGGTTCTTGACTTACTTGAACTCTCGAGACTTGACGTCGGCATCACCGAAGTTCATCGTGAAGAAGTTGATCTCGTTCCTTTCATCACCCGAATCGCCGCGCGATACGGCGTTGAAGATATTCGCATTGATGTCCTTCAGAACTCCGACAGTGTGATCAAAATTGATAAGCGACGCTTTGAGCGGATCATGGCGAACTTATTGGAGAACGCCCGGCTACACGGCGGCGGAGTGACCAAAATTGAGATTGAGTCGTTGCCGCATGGACCAACCCGAGTTTCCGTTGAGGATTCTGGTCCAGGCGTTGCACAAAGTGAACGGGTGCGAATCTTTGAAAGGTTCGCACGGGGCTCAGCTGGTCGAAGTCGTGCCGGCGGAACTGGTCTTGGGTTAGCTCTCGTGGCCGAACATGCCCGAGCACACGGTGGATCCGCATGGGTTGAAGATGCGACTACTGGAGGCGCGAAATTCGTTGTTGAATTCCCTGGGGAGAACACATGAATCGGTCTGCCAACTTCTTTGTCCGAACTCTTTTACCCATGAGCCTCCTCTTTGCCGGGTGCTCAATCCCAGGTAGCGGTGAAGTCAAATCGGTTGACCCCAACAAAATTCCCTATGACCTCAATGCAACAACAACCAGTTCGCCACCAACGACAGTTCCAGCTACGACAACAACACTTCCTGTGATCGAAACCACAACAACGATTTCTTCAACCATTCCGATTGAAGTAGTAAGTATGTTCTTTGTCGCAGGAACTCAAGTGGTTCCCATCGATCGCCTACTTTTGAGTCCCGCCGCCGCTCCACAGGTTTTGGCAGCGCTCGCCGAGGGTACGCCAGAGGGTGATGCCGCAGCTGGCCTACGAAGCGCCCTGCCCATCGACTTCGCGGCCCAGGTGACAGTTGAACGCGGTATCGCAACGGTCGTTTTGCCTGCGACCTTCATCACCGATTTGCCGGGCGGGGAGCAACGTCTAGCGATCGCGCAGATCGTCCTCACATTGACTCAACAATCAGGAGTGGGTCAGGTCCGTTTTACCAGTAACAACGAGCCCCAAGCGGTGCCTAGAGGTCGTGGCGACCTATCAGGCCCTGGCGAAACTGTCGCCTGTGACGACTACGCCAACCTTTTGCCGAGCAATTTCTCTTGTTAGAACTGTTGCATCGTTCAGTAACCCAAACGTTGAACTCGGTCAGGCTTCCGTTGCCAGTCTTTATCTACCTTGACGTGAAGCTCGATGAATACACCAGGCGGTAATTGTTGACGAACTGCAGTGCCCACCATTTTGAGCACGGCACCACCCTTACCAATGACCATTCCTTTTTGACTTTCACGTTCAACAATTATTTCGCAACGAATTCGGGGCCATTCCCATTCAGTCACGACAGTCGCAATTGAATACGGGAGTTCGTCATGAGTGGCGGCCAACAGCTGTTCGCGCACAAGCTCGGCGACAAAGTCGGCTTCTGGAAGATCACTCACGACATCATCGGGGTAATACATCGGTCCTTCGGGCATACGTTCCAAAATGTGAGCGACCAATTCGGCGACCCCATGACCAGACTTTGCCGAGACCGGAAAATAGGCCAGCGCGTCAAGACCCGAGGACGCGATGAGATGATTCACAACTTGCTTCTTGCTAGCGACATCGGTTTTGTTGACGACCACGATTGTCTTTGACAGATCAAGTCGATCGGCAACCCATTTGTCGCCTGAACCAAACGGCATTGTGGCATCGAGCACTAAGCAGGCCACATCAACGTCGCTGATGCTTTCCAGGGCTGCCGCATTCACACGATCACCAAGTGCACTCACGGGTTTGTGCAGACCCGGAGTATCCACGAACACAATCTGACTATCTGGACGAGTTAAAACTCCACGGACTTGACGACGGGTGGTCTGTGGCTTGTCCGAGACAATGGAAATCTTCTTTCCACAAATAGCGTTGACGAGGGTCGACTTACCGACGTTGGGACGACCAACCAGAGTGACAAATCCAGAGCGCATTCGTCTTTCACGCTACCGCCACCATTGTCTCAACGATTGAGATAAGTCAGACAACCGACCAAGTCCCAAGTGATGTGACATGGTCGGTTAGTTGTTTTGTGGCACTCTTGACCGTATGAATCAACGCCGCAAGCATCAGGCCCTCGATCCTCGTAAATGGTTCGATCGGCTGCAGCCCCAAACATTGCAAATAGCGATGTGGTTGTTGTATCTCAACGGCTTTTTCGCGCTCATCGGCTTTATGGATAAAAGTGACTGGGCCGGAATAGCCAGAGAAACTAAGGGATCATTGGGCAGTTTTGTTGGCCTATTCGTGGTGGTGGCCTTCATAGGGGGCGGATTTCTAATGGCCAATGACCGCAAGGTCGGCTACAAACTGGCCCTCGTTGCCGCTTTTTCTCCTTTCGCCCTCAGAATATGGATCATGTGGTCGGTCCCTGGCTTCAGCATCATTGACAAGATCACTGGCAATGACATCATCGGATTCATTTTTGAAGCAGCCCTCTGTGCCTTGCTTTTGCATCCACAAAGTCGTGAACACCAACGCGTGTGGTATTCGTAGGACTCAAGCACCTTTGGCTAGGCTGATCACATGACTGCACGAGTGATTACCGGAGTCGAAGGACTCAAAGCTGCTGTTGGAGAACACCTTGGTTACAGCGAATACATCGAGATAACCCAAGAACGTGTCAACCAGTTCGCCGAAGCCACTGGCGATCACCAGTGGATCCATGTTGATGTTGAACGAGCCAAGAGCGGTCCTTTTGGCGGCCCGATTGCGCACGGTTATCTCACCTTGTCAATAGGACCGATGTTGTATCCGACAGTTGTGCGTATTGAGGGTTTCTCCATGGGAGTCAACTACGGAGCCAACAAAGTTCGTTTCCCATCGCCAGTACCGGTTGGCTCAAAAATCCGTCTTGGTGTCAAGCTGCTAGAGATTGAAGAAATCGCCAATGGCGTTCAGATGACGATGGAGTTCACATTTGAATGCGCAGGTGCTTCAAAGCCATCGTGTGTCGCTGAAATCATTTTCCGTTCCTACATCTGACGCAAGCACGGTCTGACATAACTTTTTGAAAAACGCAACTATTTGAAATTCGCCATGACCTTGGCAAAAAGTTCAATGGATGTTGTTGACGGATAGTCGGCGCTCCACGGAATAAAACCGCTACATCCGATTTTGATATAGGTCGCGACTTTTTCGGCTACCTC
>CALPPJ020000055.1 GCA_943325425.2 Bifidobacterium breve
GCATAACAAGTTCTCTGACAACGGAGTCAAAGTATTTGCCGCGGGTGGTCGCAAGTTGACCGACACCGATCAAGAATTGATCGAATCGGAAGTTCACAAAATCATGAGTGGTGTCACGCCAACCACATCTGATGTCGGCGTCATCATTCGCCGTAGTGATGCAGTGACTTTGTACGTTGAACATCTCGTTGAACTTTTCGGCGAAGGTTCATTGGCTGGTTTACGAATTGTCGTTGACTCGGCCAATGGAGCGATGAGCCAAGTTGCACCTTTGGTTTTGCAACGCCTTGGTGCTGATGTGATTTCAATGAGCGATGCGCCGAATGGTCGCAACATTAATGATGCGTGTGGAGCAACTTCGCCACAAACATTGTGTGATTTCGTCAGTGGTACTGGCACCGGAGTTTCAGTTGATATTGGCTTTGCCTACGACGGAGATGGCGATCGTTTAATTGCTGTTGATGAAAACGGCCATGTGGTTGACGGCGACCGATTAATTGCGTTGTCGGTGCTTGATCGACGTGAACACAACACTTTGGCGAGCAACACAGTCGTGGTCACTGTGATGTCAAATTTGGGTTTCCATCAGGCCATGAAGCAGGTTGGTGTCAACGTTGTGACAACCACTGTTGGAGATCGTTATGTCCTTGATGCCATGGAAGATGGTGGCTTCGTTATTGGTGGCGAGCAAAGTGGTCACATCATTCATCGCGATCTCGCGACCACTGGCGATGGTCTTTTGGCCTCGATTGTGTTGGCCCAGTTAGTACGTCGCCGGCAGGAAAAAGACGGCGCGAAGTTTTCGCAACTTGCTGGATCAATCATGCAGACTTTCCCGCAGGTGTTGAAGAACGTCAAAGTTGCGGTTCGTCCCACTGATGTTGCCAAACTATTAGCAACAGAAATTGCCGCCGAGGAAGCGATTCTTGGTGACAATGGCCGAGTTTTAGTGCGGGCGAGTGGCACCGAGCCACTCATTCGGGTCATGGTCGAGGCTCCAACTGCACAATTGGCTGATGAAGCAGCTGATCGTCTGGTTGCCATTGCCGTCAACAAGTGTGTGTGAGCCTGTCACC
The DNA here is from genome assembly GCA_943325425.2 of Bifidobacterium breve. Classification (GTDB taxonomy): domain Bacteria; phylum Actinomycetota; class Acidimicrobiia; order Acidimicrobiales; family Ilumatobacteraceae; genus Casp-actino8. Next base: position 1,077 of record CALPPJ020000055.1, read on the forward strand.
GCATAGTTGTTCGGTAACCTAATCGTCATGTGTGGCATCATCGCTTTGGTCGGCCGACCTGCTCAACGGGAAGCTCCCAGCGTGGCCGACATCGTTCAACATCTAGATGCCGCAATCGCGAGTGGTCGCAACATGCTCGATGCCACCGCACATCTCGTGAAGGTCAATGAACTCCTGAAGGGCGTTCCTGGTGCAGTGGCACTGATTGATAACCATGAGTTGGTGAGTGCCATCACAAGTCGCCTCAATCAAGTGAGCGCCACGATTGCACTCATTGATGAAGGTCTTGAAAATGCTGTAGCCGATTCTGATGAGCTTGAAAGAAATGCGGCGGCGCTGATTGCGCTACGCGATGTCACGTGGTCAATCGGGCAGGATCGTTTGCGCACGGCTCGCATGGTTCGCGATTTAGCTGGCCGCGATGCCGGAATCGCCGCAGTCGCTGGTTACCTCACGATCCAACAGGCTTTTTCGGCTCTTGATCGTCTTGAAGTACGCGGTCGCGATTCGGCGGGAATCCATGTTTTTGTATGGGGTCACGGGTTGTCGGCTGATGATCCTTCGGTCTCGGCAGCACTGAGTGTTCGGGCCCATGACGCGCTCTTCCAGAATCGTTCGGTGCGCCTTGTTGACGACACATTGTCGTTTGTTTATAAAGCAGCTGCCGAGATTGGTGAACTCGGAGACAACACAAAGGCTCTGCGCGCGGCAGTACAAGACGACGACTTGTTGCGCTTGGCTCTTTCGAATCCGAATGCCCGCTTGTCATTGGTGGGGCACACGCGGTGGGCGAGTGTCGGCATTATTAGCGAACCGAATGCACACCCTGTGAATAGCGAGCGCGAACTTGGTGATGTTGAGACAACGCATCCGTATGTTGTGGCTGCGCTCAATGGTGATGTTGATAATCACGGCGATCTACGAATCGCTCACGGGCTGTCATTCCCGGGCCAAATCACGACCGATGCCAAAGTGATTCCGGCGTTAGTGAATATGCATGCCCGTGCATGTGGCGACACAGTTGAGGCTTTCCGTCGCAGCGTGGCGTCATTTGAAGGATCAGTTGCCATTGGTGCTGCCGCAACTGATCAACCCGATCGGTTGATGTTCGCACTACGCGGCAGTGGTCAAGGATTGTTCGTTGGTTTGGCCGAAGATTTATTCATCGTCGCCAGCGAACCGTACGGCGTCGTAGAAGAAACCACCACTTATTTCCGCCTTGATGGTGAAGGAACCAGCACCGCATCTTTGACCGACAGCAAAGGTCAGATAGTTGTACTTGATGGTGCCCTAGCCGGAGAACTTACTGGTGTCACCCGAATTGCATACGACGGTACCGCGTTACCTGTTGCGGCAACCGAGTTAGTGACGGCCGAAGTGACAACTCGCGATATTGATCGTGGCGATGCTCCGCACTTCTTATTGAAAGAAATCGGCGAAGCTCCCGAATCATTCCGTAAGACTCTGCGCGGCAAAATTGTTGAGCGTGATGGAGTTCTACACGCATCGCTCGGCGTCAAGACTTTGCCGACCTTCATTATTGACCGATTGGCATCGGGTGCTATTCGCAAAGTTCGCGTGATTGGTCAAGGTACCGCGGCGATCGCTGGGCGCAGTTGTGCCACGGTTCTTGATGAACTGTGCGCGGGTGGCCTTGACGTTGATCCGATTACCGCCACCGAACTCAGTGGTTTTCATCTGCAACTTGATATGAGCGACACGCTCATCATTGCTGTGAGTCAAAGCGGAACAACGACTGACACGAATCGCACTGTCGACTTGGCGCGTTCACGTGGTGCATCGGTTCTGGCAATAGTTAATCGACGTGGTAGCGACTTGTGCGATAAAGCCGATGGTGTTTTGTTTACCAGCGATGGTCGTGACGTAGAAATGAGTGTCGCATCAACGAAAGCGTTTTATGCGCAAGTCGCCGCCGGAGTTTTGTTGGCTTGTGCAGTGAGCGTTGCTGCTGGGCTCGGCACCGATTCGCGCCGGCACGATTTGCTGCGAACATTGCGCGAACTTCCGACCGCGATGCGCACAGTGATTGATGCTCGGGCCAAGGTTGCTGAAGTAGCGCACAAATATGCGCCATCTAAGCGGTATTGGGCAGTCGTTGGCAATGGGCCTAACGCAATTGCGGCCAACGAAGTTCGTATTAAACTGAGCGAACTTTGTTACAAGAGCATCTCGTGCGATATTACTGAAGATAAGAAACACATTGACTTGTCATGTGAGCCGTTGATCTTGGTATGCGCGGCTGGTCTCTCTGGTAGCACCGCTGACGACGTTGCCAAAGAGATTGCGATTTATCGAGCCCATAAGGCAACACCCATTGTGATTGCGAGTGCATCTGAGTCACGTTTCTCAAGTGCGGTTGCAGTCATTGATGTTCCCGATGTTGACCCCACACTTGCTTTTGTTTTGAGTGCAGTTGTTGGGCATCTTTTTGGCTACGAAGCCGCTCGAGCTATTGACGAACTAGCACGTTCTCTGCGGGAGGCCCGCGAAGTCGTTGAGTTCGCAGTTCTCCATAATGCCGATGGCGAATCGGTTTTGAAAGTTGTGCGTTCTGGTTTAGTGATTGCGGCCGAACGCTTTAATGAGACTCTTCGCGCCGGTACTTACGATGGACATCTTGAAGCCAGCACTGCAGTGCGCTTGGCGTCAATGCTTCGTGTCGTGCTTGATACGTCGCCGGTTGAGGCGTACCAGAATGACACTGGCAAAGTCGGTACACCTTCGGCATTGATTGACGATCTCACCATGGCTTTGACACGGGCGATCGAAGAACTCACTCGTCCTATTGATGCAATTAAGCATCAGGCCAAAACGGTGACGGTCGGAATTAGCCGCAGCGACGAAGGCGTGATGGATCGGGCTCTCGTACAAGAAGTTCTTGCGACGGGCGCAGGTCGCGATGTATTGGCGTATCGCACACTGAAGGTATTGGCCGATCTTGATCCGGCAGTCGAGGCGGTGGTCGGTTATACGCGTTACAGCATTGACGGAGATCCATCGGGGACTAATGCAACGATTGCGATTGTTGACCGTGGCGGACTGTCACGTGATGTGCCGAGTCGAGTTGATCGCAATCCTTCATTGGTGGGCACTAAGCGTCGTGTCGCGAGTGAACGCGATGTGTTAGTCGCTCGTGGTCGAAGTGATGGACGAACGGTGATTTTCATTCCCGAAGTGAAGGCTGGCCAAACGGTTGGGATCACTTTGCTGCATGTACGTTTCCATGATCGCCTCAATGCGGCGGTCATGCGTGGAGTCTTGCAAGGGTACGACCGTCGATATGACCGCTTGGTCGACTGGGTTTCAGAAACCGAAGGTGAAATGCGCGACGATTTGTTGAGCGAGTTGTCGGTGGCAGATCTGTTGATCTTGCCGATCAGCGAAATGGCCGATCGCTGGCGTCGCGCCTCATCGTGAGTGCACGTTAATGATCATTGGTGTTGGGGTTGACGCAGTTGAAATTGATCGCTTTCGCCGATCGCTTGAACGCACCCCATCAATGAAGACCCGACTCTTCACAAGTGAAGAGCTTGAGTACGTTGAACCTCATGCCGATCCGACCCCGTCTTTGGCGGCTCGGTTTGCGGCCCGTGAAGCAGTGATGAAGGCGATGGGCGTAGGCCTTGGAGCATTTGAGTTTCATGATGTGTGGGTGCGGCGGGCCGAGTCTGGTCGACCGTCACTCGCAGTCACCGGCCGTGCGGAGCAGATTGCTCACGACCTGGGTGTGACGGACTGGCATCTGTCAATCACCCACACAGACAACACCGCCATTGCCTATGTGATTGCTGTCCGATCACCGCAGTAGAACAGTTTTTAAGGCATACGATCTAGTTATGCGCCCCGTGCTCACCCCCAAACAGATGCGCGTTCTTGATGCTGAAGCCATCACTGCGGGAACCTCGATTGAAGTTTTAATTGGTCGAGCTGGCGCTGCGGTCGCTCGAGCTGCCAAGCGCATGATGGGCGGGCTGTATGGCCGCACGGTGGTCGTGATTACTGGCAAAGGAAATAACGGAGCCGACGGACGAGTGACCGCACGTTTGCTGGCCGATCAAGGAGTTCGCGTTCATGTCATTGACGCCGAGCACATGCCGTTACGTCTACCCGTGAGTGATCTCATTATTGATGCCGCCTTCGGAACTGGTTTTCGTGGTGAATGGAGCCCGCCAGCAACGAAAGGCGTTCCCGTTTTGGCAGTCGATATTCCGAGCGGAATTGATGGCCTGACCGGCCTCGCTGCACCCGATACATGGCAAGCGACTCGCACTGTCACCTTTGTGGCGTTGAAGCCAGGCTTGTTGTTAGGCGCAGGACGAGCACTATGCGGAGAAGTTGAACTTGTTGATATTGGTATCAACCTCGGTATGAGCAACGTTGATATCAACGAAGTTGAACGCAGTGATGTTTCGCAATGGGTTCCTCAACGCCCATTTGATTCGCATAAATGGAAAGCCGCGCTGTACGCCGTTGCTGGAAGTTCCGGAATGATGGGTGCGGCCAACTTGTGTAGTGCCTCGGCAATGCGCGCCGGTGCAGGCATTGTGCATGTTGCATCACCCGGCATTGTGAGCGACCGCAGTACATCAACTGAAATCGTGCGCCGAGCATTGCCATCTTTGGGTTGGTCACATGAAGTGCTTGATGATCTCTCACGTTTTAAGGCGATGGTCATTGGGCCAGGTCTTGGTCGAGATGAAGGAACCGTTAGCGAAGCGCGACGCATCATTGCTGGTGCACATATTCCGATGGTCATTGATGGTGACGGTTTATTCGCCGTTGCTTGGGGTGGCGAAGGAGCGCGCGATATCGTGCGCTCGCGCGCGGCTGGCACAGTCTTAACTCCACATGATGGTGAATACACAACTCTGCTGGGCTATGCACCATCGCATGATCGAATTACGAGTGCACGCCGTTTAGCCAGTGATACGAACTGTGTTTGCTTGTTAAAGGGAACTACAACTGTTGTCGCCGAACCCTCAGGCGAAGTCTTGATGGTGGCTAATGGCGATCAACGGTTGGCAACTGCCGGAACTGGCGATGTGCTCGCTGGAATTATCGGAGCACTTCTTGCCCAAGGAGTTGCTCCCTTTCATGCTGCTGCCAGTGGTGCTTGGATTCATGGTTACGCCGCATCGCTTTATGACGCAAATGAAGGATTGATTGCCTCTGATCTCGTTGATCTCATCCCGTTGGCCTTGTCGCATATGCGACATGTTGGTGCACAGGACTGAACATGAGCGCTCGGGCAGCTTGGATTGATATTGATCTAGATGCAGTTCGCCACAACGTCGGCTATGTGTGTTCGTTGGTTGGTGATGCCAAAGTTATGGCGGTCGTCAAAGCAAACGGATACGGGCATGGTGCGGTTCAAGTTGCTGAAGCAGCGCTTGAAGCAGGAGCCCATGGACTGTGTGTTGCCTTGGTTCAAGAAGGAATTGAACTTCGGCGCGCCGGCATTGAAAGCCCAATTCTTGTTTTGTCCGAGCAGCCACTTGATCAAGTGGGTGACATTGTTGCTCATGGTCTGATCGCCACGGCATATTCAGTTTCGTTCATTGATGCTTTAGAACAAGAAGTGCGACTGCGCAATGTGGTTGGTCAAGAGGTACACCTCAAGATTGACACGGGCATGAATCGAGTCGGATGTAAACCGAGCAATGCGGTTGAGTTAGGTGGTCGCATTATGGCGCGTTCACCCGAACTTGTTTTGGGTGGTGTCTTCACACATCTTGCTAGTGCTGATGATCTTGACAGTGATTTCACAGATCAACAAATTTCAAAGTTTGATGCAACTATCAATGCGTTGAAGAATGCTGGAGTTGAAACGGGCTGGATTCATATCGCCAATTCAGCCGGAACAATTGTGCATAGCCAAGCGCATCGCGACATGGTTCGAGTTGGTATCGCGATGTATGGCATCGCTCCCGATGTTGGGTTGGAAAACAGGTGTTCCGAACTGCGCCCAGCATTGTCGTTGACGGCTCGAGTTTCATTTGTGAAACGAGTGACGGCTGGCGATGGTGTTTCGTATGGTCAGCGTCATCATTTTGAGAAAGCGACAACGGTGGCAACTGTTCCACTGGGTTATGCCGATGGAGTGCCGCGACGATTGTCGGCAGTTGGTGGAGAAGTATTGATTGGTGGACGCCGTTGTCCGATTGTTGGAGTGGTCACGATGGACCAGTTGATGGTTGATGTGAGCGATCAAACCGTTGTGGTTGGTGATGAGGTTGTATTCATCGGCGCACAAGGCGCCGAATCCATTTCAGCAAACGAATGGGGAAGTCGACTGGGGACCATTGGCTACGAAATCGTTTGTGGCCTCTCGAACCGTCTCCCGCGTCACTACCGTTAGGCTTTCGGGGTGATTTCGTTATCGATTCGCTCGCTTGCCGACACTCATGGTGTGGCTGCAGCATTGGCGC
>CALPPJ020000056.1 GCA_943325425.2 Bifidobacterium breve
AAGATCGTATAACTACGGTCGGGACACTGCTGCTGCAAGTGATAGGCCATGCCGATACCTGAGATTCCGTCACCGACGATCAAAATATCTACATATGTGGACTGCGACATATCCAACTCCCCCTGAGTGCTAATCCCGAGACTAGTTCGCCCGACCTTTATATCCCTTCAGCGACCTGCCTATGGTCCAAAGTCCCTGACTGTTTGACGTCTCACGTGCCAGCATGACGAGTGGAGGTGGACCACCATGATTCACGCGACTGAACATTTTGATGTTCTCATTGTTGGGGCTGGCATTTCAGGAATTGGTAGCGCGTATCACCTCCAAAATCAGTGCCCAGACAAGACATACGTCGTTCTCGAAGGCCTGGAAAGTTACGGTGGAACTTGGTGGATGCACCGCTACCCCGGCATCAGATCGGACAGCGACCTTTACACCTTCGGATATCGGTTCAAACCGTGGACCTCAGCGCCAATTGCCACTGCGCAGGAGATCTTGAAATACATGGGCGAGGTCATTGAAGAGAATGAACTCCGTCCACATATTCGCTATCACCACAAAATCACCAAAGCCACGTGGTCAAGCGATGACAACGAGTGGAGACTTGAGGTCACTAAAACGGATTCTGGTGCCAAACTCACTTTCACCTGCAATTTTTTGTGGATGTGTCAGGGCTACTACCGACACGCTCAGGGTTACACACCCGATTGGCCCAATATGGATCAATTCACTGGCACCATTGTTCACCCACAGACTTGGCCAGACGACCTTGAGTACAAAGACAAGAAGGTCATTGTCATCGGCTCGGGTGCAACTGCTGCAACTTTAATACCGGCCATTGCTAATGATTGTTCTCACGTCACGATGGTGCAACGATCCCCGACCTACTTCTTCATCGGCAGCAATATCAACGAACTTGCTGATCAAATGCGGCAGCTAGATATTCCCGAAGAGTGGACTCACGAAATTGTTCGGCGGAAAATACTGTTTGATCAAGAAGCGGTGACCAAACTCTCGGTCGAAGAACCTGAGTTTGTCAAGGCTGCTCTACTTGAAGGAGTACGTGGAATCTTGGGTGACGATTACGACATTGACACTCACTTCACTCCGAAGTATCGACCGTGGCGTCAACGTTTGGCTTTTGTGCCAGAAGGCGACCTCTTTCATGGCATCAAGTCGGGCAAAGCCGATGTTGTCACGGGAGAGATTGAGACTTTCACCAAAACAGGCCTACGAATGAAATCGGGTGAAGAGGTTTCTGCTGACATCATTGTGACTGCGACTGGTTTCAACCTCAATGTGCTCGGTGATATTGAATTCATTATTGATGGTGAACCGCTCGTCTTCTCTGACACGGTCACCTACCGCGGGATGATGTTTACCGGTATCCCCAACATGTTGTGGGTGTTCGGATACTTCCGAGCCAGTTGGACTTTACGTGCCGACCTCATCGGTGACTTCACCTGTCGCTTACTGAATCACATGGACAAACTCGGTGCTTCTCGGGTCACACCCACTCTCCGTGATGAAGATGCAGATATGCCTTTGTTGCCATGGCTTGACCCAGAAAACTTCAATCCTGGTTACATGATGCGATCAATGAGTTTGTTACCCAAGCGTGGAGACAAACCCGAGTGGCAGCACAGCCAGGATTACTGGATGGAAAAAGATGGGTTGCCCGCGGCCGATCTTGATGACGGTTGCTTGGTGTATGAATAGCCACTACATCAGTAGTCGACAGGCACACACGCACTACCGTCGTAACCATGTTGCCCTTCGCAGAATTTGGTCATACCGGTCATCGTTCGAGTCGTGTCATCTTTGGCGCAGCGGCACTCGGCGGCATGAGCGAATCACGGGCAATCAAAACACTTGAACTAGTTGCTTCCCACGGCGTTAATCACATTGATACCGCGGCTATGTATGGCTCTTCTGAGGATCATCTCAAGCCATGGCTCTCCGATCACCGTTCAGAAGTTTTCCTGGCCACCAAAACTGAAGAGCGCGTTGGGTCGGTTGCTCGTGCCGCACTCGAACGATCGCTTGAACGAATGGGGGTCGATCACATTGATCTCATTCAGTTGCACAATTTGGTTGAACCAGATGAGTGGGCAACCGCATTCAGCAAAGGTGGCGCAGTTGAAGCTCTGAACCAAGCTCGCGCTGAAGGACTGGTGAGCTTCATTGGCGTGACCGGACATGGCTTACGTATTCCGTCAATGCACTTGCGGAGTCTTGCTGAATTTGACTTCGACGCTGTTCTGTTTCCGTTCAACCATTCACTGCTGTCAATTGATCAATATCGCGATGATGTCACTGCTTTACGGGACTTATGCCGAGCGCGAAACACTGCAACTCAAACCATCAAAGCGGTGGCTCGTCGCCGCTGGGATGACGGAACCGGTGGTCATCGCAGTTGGTATGAGCCACTCACCGATCAGGATGCCATTCAACGCGCCGTTCGATACGTGCTGTCACAACCCGATCTTTTTCTCAATACCACCAGTGATGCCACATTGTTGCCACTCATTCTTGAAGCAGCACAAGGTGAACTCGCTCGCCCCCTTGATGAAGAGATGAATCGTGATATTGCTGAATTCGGAGTGACTCCATTATTTGACGGCGGAGTACTCGACCGAATCTAAATGGATTACTGGCCCAGCAAGATTGGGCCCAAATAATCATTCATTACTCGACGAGCAGAATCCTCGGCTAGGTGCAATCCGTCCGGTCTCCACGAACGATCACCCACGCGCTCACGAGATAACAACCATTCATCAAAACGAATGACACGAATCACATCTGGATAATCATTGGCAATTGCCAAAATCCATTTATTGGTTAAATCTGTGCGGAGAGACCCCGGTGAATGGCCAAGATTTCCCAGCCACCAAGCCGTTGGGTGCGGAGCCAATAACCAATGAATACGCGTGACGCCACTCGCAATGAGTTGGTCAATCAGTTTTCGATAATCCTGGTTGATGTTGTCAGCAAAGCGTTTGCTGTTTGGTTGCAGTACACCTTCGTCATCATTCCAAATCATTGGTCCACTATCGGCAAGGCCAACCATCAGTAACGCTTGGGTGGGCCGAAGACCCAGAGCATTTGTCAATTGTGGGCCCAAGGCTTGATCACAATCACGGCGGAAATTACCGGTGTTATCTTCGATAGAAGTTGCTCGGGCAAATCCACAGGCAGTCCGTGCCACTATTGACACTCGTGCTCGCGAAAAGTCCTCTTGCGCCCAACTCACTACTCCAGCACTGAGGGCAACCGCCGTTGAATCGCCGAGTACCACCAATTTGATGGGCTGAGTGCTATCTGAATTCTCCACTTCACTGGATGGGGTTGACTCATTCGGAATCTGTTCGTAGCTCAATGACACTTCACCAGCGTCAACCTCGTTCGTGAACAGCGAAGGTGGTTGTGGCACTACGGTCAGAGCGATTACGAGCACAACTCCAGTAGCTAAACCAGCGAATCCAAGAGTTTGTCGTTGCGAGAATTTTCCATACCTGATCGGCTTTTCGATTAACGCATATGACAACCATGCAATCATCAGAGTGATCGCAATTTGAATCGCGAATATGGCTCCGTGAGAGATGCTGAAATCACTCTCATTGATCAGCACAAAGACCGGCCAGTGAATGAGATATATCCCGTAGCTTCGTTTTCCTAATTCAACAAGCAGACGATGAGCAAGAATTTTACGAAACATCCCATGTGATAGCGCACCAATAATCGTTGCCGCACTTGCTAAAGCGAAAATCGGAAATAGCCCTAGATACGCCGGACCAGATCCGGCAGGCCAAGTCATTGCCGATACCAATACCACAATCAAGCCAATACAGCCGACAACGGAACCAGATGACCGAATACGATTCTGATAGCGACTGTTTCCAATCCACATCGCAAGCGAGGCACCGACCAAAATTTCCCCCAGGCGAGCTGGTGTCGCCCAATAGGCCGCATTGGGTCCCCACACTTTTGCGATGATTGGCGCAATCAAGATAAATACTGCTGTAACGAAGTAAACGGCCTTTGAGCGCAAACCAACTAGATCGCTTCCTCTCTTCGTTCTGCGCAAAATAAGCAACATCGCAATTGGCCACAACCAATAGAACTGCTCTTCAACTGACAGAGACCAAAAGTGGTCAAGAGGGCTGGGTTGACTTGCTCCAATCAAGTCGGCATAAGACTGCCCACGAAACAACGCTCGCCAGTTGAATACTTGCAACGCTGCCGAACTGACGTCAGAACGTAATCCATCAATACTTGCGAAGTAGCCACCCCTCGCAATGAGCGAAACAGTAATGACACACAACACGCTGGCTGGAAGAAGACGTTTCAATCGTCGTACGTAGAAATCCGATATTGAAATCGTTGTGGTTGATTCAAACTCATGAACCAATAGCGACGTGATCAAGAATCCCGAAATTGTGAAGAAAAGTGAAACTCCTACATACCCACCTGAGAAAAGGGCCCATCCGCCATGAAAGAGCAACACCAGTGCCACGGCAACGGCGCGTAGCCCGTCAACTGCTGGTTGATACTCAAGTTTGGTGCTCGGGGCCATCACTGTTGAGAAGTTGTTAGGCCGCGAAACGTCAGTTCACGAAATAACAATGCCACCGTCGCACTTGATGACTTCACCAACCGTGAATGCTCCGGCGCGCGAGCTCAAGAAAATTGCGAGGCCAGCAATGTCTTCGGGTGTACCAACTCGTTTACGTGGATTGGTGCGTCCGACTGCATCCCAATCGGTTCCTTCAACGTCGCCACCGCCACCGACACCGGTGCTGAGCATCCATGTGGGAAAGGGTCCTGGTGCAATCGCATTCACCAAAATCTTGCGCTTCACCAATTTGGCGGCCATCTGGCTGGTGAGTGAGTGCAACGCTGCTTTAGAGGGTCCGTATGAGTGGGTATCAAACATTGGTGTGCGAATACCGTCGATGGAACCAATGTTGATCACTCGTGACGGGTCTTCGTTAGTGGCTTTCGCTTCAAGCAACGGCAACATTTTCTGAGTCAAGAAGAAAACACCCTTGACGTTGGTGTCAAATACTTTGTCCCAACCAGCTTCGGGAAAATCATCAAGTGGAGCGCCCCACGACACGCCAGCGTTATTGACCAAGATGTCGATGTGATCTTCGCGCTTGGTTAGTTCAGCCACTAAAGATTCGATTCCACCAAGCTCGGACAAGTTGGCTGGAATAGAAATGCATTCGGCTCCGTAGGTTTCAGACAAGCGCTTAGCCGTCGCGTCACACTGATCTTTTTTGCGCGAGCTGATGTACACCTTGGCGCCGTTAATCAAGAAACCAGCGGCGATCATTTCACCGATACCGCGTGATCCGCCGGTGACGAGAGCGACTTTGCCTTGAATTGAGAAGAGATCAGCGATTTTCATAATGGCTCCAATGAATGAACAGTTATTAAGTAGTTCTGACCTTAGTAGACGATGTTTAGTTGACGATGTTTAGTTGACCTTGTAACGAACTACGGGCGTTGGTGAAGAGCCAGTAGTAAGACCCCGGATGCGCCCGCTTCTCGCAGAAGCGCACCAGCAACTGTGGCTGTCCAGCGAGTGCGAACCTCAGTTGATACCAATAGAACCGGACCTCGGGGCAATTCAAAATCGGGCTTCATCTGGATCGCCTTTTCAAGGTGAGCGACAACTGGAGTCGAGGCTGCCTCATCAGGGGGTGCCGAACCAGTCCAACTAAATACGTCCACCAACGGCAACTTGCCAATTTGCGCAATGTGCTGAGCCAATTGAATATTTGATCGCATATCTGCTGCCGGCAATGCGACAACTGACGTGGGTCGCGTTTCCCACACCTTGGACCAACGTTTAAGTGTCGCCACTGCCCCATCAAGCATTGATTGAGGTATCTCGCCAGGTCGTGATCGTGCTAATTCACCCAGTTCAACTGACCAACCTGGATCATCGGCAAATGCAACAGCTCGTCCCGCATTGAGCGCAACAATGTTGCCCTTACGGCTGACTCCACTTGGCCATTTCTTGCGAGGTTCAATCTCGGCGTCATTGCCACGCATAAACGCTCGGGCCAACATCAACTTCTCATGTGACGGAGCGTCACCTGGGTGGGGCAACTTTGATGTGCACACCGAGCAACGACCACATGCCGCCGGTTCAGGATCATCAAGCGACATTTGCAAATACGCCATCAAACATCCCTCACCATGGGCATATTTGCGCATGATGTCGGCTTCGTGTGAACGCACTTGTTTCAGACCTTCCCACTTTTGGGAGTCATGAACATATGGTTGGCCTGTCGTCGCCCATGCCGTACCAACTTTTTCAACGACACCTTCAACCGCCAAGATCTTCAGCAATGCTTCAAGTCGACCCCGTCGAACACCGGTTTCAGATTCAATCTCGAGCAAGGTTCGCGGCTGATCAAAAAGAGTTGCCAAAACTTTGTTGGCGGTAGATGCTTCAGGAATTGAAGCGGTTGCGAAGTAGTCCCAAATGCGCTCGTCGGCATCTGAGGGCAGCAAAACTCCTTCGGCGTGAGCGACTGCACGACCCGCACGTCCAACTTGTTGGTAATACGCAACAGGCGTTGATGGTGAACCAACATGCACACAGAACCCCAGGTCAGGTTTGTCGTATCCCATTCCGAGAGCCGATGTTGCGACGACTGCTTTGATTTCGTTGTGGCGCAGTCGGTCTTCGATTGCGACTCGTGAATCGCCATCAAGTTGTCCGGTATAAGCATCAACGTTGTATCCACATGAAGCTAAGAAGGCGGCAAGTTTGTCGGCCTCGGCCACCGTTAAGACATAGATGATTCCTGAGCCAGGCAGTTGTTCAAGAGCATCGGCGATCCAGGCATAACGTTCAAGCGGACTTAACCCAGGAACAACTGACAAGGTGAGAGAAGTACGGGCCAACGTGCCGCGATATGTCACGGTATTTGAACCAAGTTGATCACTCACATCTTTGGTGACGCGTTCATTAGCGGTGGCAGTTGTTGCCAATACCGAAGCAGTGGGAGTTGAAAGTAGTGCTCGCGCCAAGCGTTGATAATCGGGACGGAAATCAAAACCCCAGTCGCTAATGCAGTGAGCTTCATCAATCACGATTAATCCGACGCGCGCCAACAGGTCGCCAAGTCGTGCCGCAAATCGTGGATTGCCAAGTCGCTCTGGCGATACCAACAACACATCAAGCGTGTCGTTGTCGAGTTGACGAAAGACTTCATCCCATTCATCAAAGTTGGTCGAGTTCACAGTGGCGGCCACTAACCCCGCCCGTTCAGCGGCAGCAACCTGATCACGCATGAGAGCTAAGAGCGGTGACACCACCAATGTTGGTCCCGAACCTGAATGGCGCAACGCATGAGTAGCTGCCCAATAGACCGCCGACTTACCCCAACCTGTTGCCTGCACAACTAAGACACGAGATGCAGATTGCAGAACCGCATGTACTGCATCAACTTGATCACCACGAGGACGTGCGTCGGGACCAGCGAGCCGACC